>CALBVQ010000072.1 GCA_937969485.1 uncultured Saprospiraceae bacterium
AAAGAGGCTTCCGAAATTAATCGAAAGCCTCTATTTACCGCTAAACTAAGTTGTTACCTCTACGGAACCTCAGTTTACATTTTTTTCCAAGAAGCAATTGACTTCATGTTATTATTTACATAGTCGTCATTTCCAGCTTCCTTTGCAAGTTCTATTGAACGTTCAGCTGTTTTGATAGCATCTTTGTACTTGCCCATTTCAGCTAAAATAAGTGCTTTTCTTCTTACAGACCAGAATTTCTCATAGTCCATAGAGATCGCTTTGTTGATGAATTCAAGTCCTTTATCAAGGTTTTCTTTTTCATCAAGGTAGAATCCCGCCATGTTATAATAGTCTCTATTTGAAGGGCCAGCTAACATCTTATCAATTGAAGATTGTACAGTAGCTTTAGTAGGAACCATAATATCGAAAGCAACTAAAGTGTTTTCCCATATCATTTGAATTGTAGCTCCATTATTATGGATGCTTCCCACATTTATCATGAACGTTTCCATAGTTACAGGAAGCTTAGTCGGTTTTGCCATTACTTTAGCAGCAACTTTGGCATCATCCCAGTTTTCAGGAGTTCCCCAGTTCTCTGTATCTGTATAAAGGTAAATTTCCCAAGAATCAACACCAGGCTTCGTAAAGATAGCATATGTTCCTTTTTTTACTTCACTACCTGCAACTGTTACATCAGTTGAAAATGTGATCATTGTATTTTTATTAGCACCAGTTCTCCACATTTTGCCATTGGGAACTAATTCGCCGAAAATAGCTCTCCCTTTCATTGAAGGACGGGAATACTCGATTGTAATATCAGTAAGACCTACTTCCTGCTGAACTGTAGACATAGGGCTAGCAGCTGGAGTTTTTAGTTGAGCGTCTACTGTAGTAAAACCTAGTAGCATAGTTAAGAAGATGAATAAAGAAATTCTCATTTTATAATTTTTATTAGTTAAATAAAGGTTCAATCAATTAAAAGAGTTAACAACATAAAGCATGAAATGTTCAGCTTTCTTTATTGCTCCTAATTAAACGCAAATTTACATTTCTAATTCGATATTCATCATAAAAATACTGATATGTTAAATGTATAGAATAAGACAGTTGGATATGGCTTTTGGGCTTTCGCCCAAAGAAAAAACAAGAATTCTTGAGCTACTAGGTATACAAGACAATCCACAACTCTCTCCTACTTTTGGCGGAAGCCAAAAAAAAAATCCGCCACTAATTAAATTAGTGACGGATCCCAAACAGTTATTTCACAAATGGAATTACTCCATTAGCATCATTCGTTTTGTAAGCTTGCGAACTCCACTAGTGAATTCGTAAACAATCACACCAGAATTTACCGTTAATTCTGCTTTCGATACTTCGATCATATTCTTACCTTTTGGCGCAAAGCCATTTTTAGATAATAACAATCTACCATCAATCGTGTAGAAATTAAATGTGTATTCTGCATCAGCCACCATTTCGAACTCGATTACTGTCGCATCAGTCCAAGGGTTAGGCACGTTTTGATAAAGCACCGCTTTAAGCGCTTCATCATATTCAACAAATCTAAGATTTGCGATGTCGGCATTTTCTGTGTAGAACTCATTTACATCGTTAGCCATACCTATCAAAGCTTGCGCATCAATAGCTCTGTCACTTTGCACTACTATCGTAAATAATACGTCAGCTTCTGCAATACTAAAAGGCAAAGTATTAACCCATGAGATTTTTAATTCGTCATTAGTGATTCTGTAGTCCTTATCTTCAATATCAATTCTTCCAGGAAGCACTTTTACGATATTGGCAGACGATGCATCAATTGTCATTTCTAGTGCTTGCAGAGATTCAAACTGATCTGAGTAAACAGGTATGTGAACAAATCCACTTGATGGATTAAGTAGTTCATTATCCACGTATAAGTTATGGACAGATCTCTCACCAATTAAAGCAGCCTCACCATCAGGATCTTCATTGTTACCAGCTAAGCCTTGGAACGATCCATTTACATCTCCTACTTTAATCCCCACAAAGTCCTGTTCAACTGAACCTTGAAGATTAAAGAAATCTGCACTTTCAGGGAAAGTCGAGCTAAATGGATTCGTAGGATCAGCAAAAGCGTAATTAGCATCCACAAATCTGAAACTATTATTGTTAGGGAATTCATCATAAGTTCCCAATACAATTTTCTGAAGTTGGATAATATCAACACCAGAGATTGTCTGGTTATTATCGGCATCAGCAGCAATTATATCATAAGGTGTAGGCAAGATCTGCAGTCCTAAGATATGCTTTTGAATTAGTAATATATCAAGTGTTGTAATTCCTTTTGCAGGCTCCTCGTTATTAAAAGGAGCAAGAGTCACATCGTCACCTTCTTGAACATCGTTGAATGAGTAGAAACCTGTATTTTCCACCATTTCCATATCTTCCATATCACCACTCAAGTAAACAGCTGTACTCTGCACTGCTGATCCATAATGAGTTTCCACATTACCTTGAACAAGTCCAGAAGGTGGTGAAGGACAATTTCCATTAGGATCAATAACAGTTGTTTGAGCTCCACAAACCGTGAAATTACCTGCTTCATCGATAATCGCTACAAAAATAGCCTGTAAGATATCTACGTCGTTACAATCAAATGTGATTATTTCAGCGAGTGTATTATCAGATAAATCGTCATCACCGTCTCCCGTCCAATCTAATACAAAGAATAGATCAAGATCAACAGAGTCAGTACAATTATCTGACATTGTAAAGATATAATCTTCAGGAACCACTGAAACAAAACCATTTGTCTCGATCTCTGGGAATACCTTAATACAATTAACTATAGGATTAATTTCATCAACAACAGAAATTGATATTGAGAAAGTACCTGTATTTCCGCATGCGTCTGTGGCAGTATAATTTACAACCGTAGTTCCTACTGGGTAATCACCAGATGCATCAAGTTGATCATTAGGAGCAACTGGACTATCATTTGTGATCACAAGGTCTACTGTACAGTCATCAACTGTAAGTGCACTTAAGTCGAAGAACATTGCACACTCTGTCGCACTAGACACCATCATCGTGTCAGTTGGAAGTCCAGCAAACATTGGCACACCACTGTCATCAATGAAAAGTGTTTGTATGAACGTAAATGCTGCATTCTCTTGACAAGAATCAATCACAGTCCAAGTTCTCTCAATTGTATCCTGACAAGTAGTTCCCATTCCTATACTGATATCTTCGAAGTCAATAGAAACATTGAAACATAAAGCATCCATCGTATCTATTTCAGGGAAAGACATTAAGTCTTCAGGGGCAGTTGAGCTACAATCATCCACTGTAAGTGGAGTCTCTGGCCATATGATGTTAGCCTCAGTAAAGAGATTACCTTCTGGTACTTCCACGGTAATCGTTTGAGTACAAGAAGCAGAATTTCCACTTAAATCCTCAACGATGTAGGTTATCGTGATAGTCCCTATTCCACATTCATTAAGGTCTTCAACAATTATAGTATCTTGCATAGAAGATCCTAGACAGTTGTCTTCGAAGATAGGTTCACCAAATACGGCAGGGTTAGAGAGGTCATCCTCACAAGAGAAAGTCATATCTCCAGGACAAACTACTGAAGGTGGTACTGTATCTAAGATGGTAACCGTTGCAAAACAGGTATCCATTTCGTTAGTAGTATCATCAGTAATAATTAGCATAACAGTTTCAGTATTAGTTCCATTCATAGGATCATCTCCTAGATCGTTACAACCAAAATTGTCCACATCAATACTAAGCGTTGCATTATTTCCACAAGGTGCCATACTTCCACCATCTACATCTTCAGGTTCTATGAAAACAGCACCTCCATCCAATGGTAAAAATACCGTGATATCTTGACATACAGCAAGAAGTTCCTCATTGCTTACTACCGTCACAGTCACCTCAGCAGTATCCGTATTACCTGAATTATCTGTGACTTTAAAAACAACAAGATTATCTCCTATGTCATCGCAATCGAAAGTATCAGGTGTTGCCATGTAGTTCACAATCATTCCACATTCATCAAAACTTCCATTGTCGAGATCAATAGGATCTATAATTACTGTCCCATCCATTTCTATCGTCACTGTAATATCTTGTCCGATAGCTACTGGTGGTATATTGTCCTCAACAATTATTGTTGTCTCACAAGTTGCTGTATTTCCATTGTTATCAGTTACTGTTAATACTACTGGCAATTCACCAATATCATCACAAGTCACTGATGAAGGATCAACTGTTGTGTCTACGATTACTCCACAAACATCGAATGAATTGTCATCGATAAGTGAAGCAAAGATTGGTGCTGGGATAGTTGGATTAAACAAAGTAATTGTTACTTGTCCTTCAGGTACACAAAGTGCTGTTGGAGGTATAGTATCAACAACAGTCACGATTGCCTCACATTCTGTACTGTTGCCCGCATCATCTGTTACCGTTAAAATTACCGTATTATCACCTAAATCATCACAATCAAACATATTAGGCGTAGCTGCCAAGGAAACATTGTCTCCACAAATGTCCGTACTTCCGTTGTCAATTTCTGAGGCATCAAGGTCGTAATTACCATTTCCATCAAGTGTAATAGTAATATCTTGAGCAACACATAATGGTGGTACACCATCAATAATTGTCACTGTCGCATCACATACGGAAGTATTTCCATTGTTATCAGTCACTGTCAAGGTTACATCATTAACTCCTGCATCAGCACATGTGAATGTGTTCGGAGTAGCATCGTAATCAACTATAGTTCCGCACGCATCAAATGAACCATCATCAAGATCTTCTCCTGAAATAGTTATTGTACCATCAGCGTCATTTAAAGTAAATGTCAAGTTTTGAGTTATGCAAGTTGGAGCTACTTCGTCGATAACCGTCACTATTGCTGTACATACAGAGGTATTACCGCTCTGATCAGTAACTTCTAGCTCAACCGTATTGGGTCCTAAATCATCACAAGTAAAGCTGCTTGGAGTAGCATCGTACTCAACTATTGTTCCACAATCATCAGCACTTCCGTCATCAATATCTTCACCTTCGATGAAAACGGTATTTCCATTAGCCGGTATTGTAACAGTAATATCCATTGTATTACATAATGGCGCTCCTAAATCATTTACCATGAAATCAACTTCACAAGTAGCTGCATTTCCACATTGGTCTGCTACTGTGTAAATCACAGTGTGCGATCCTACCGGATAATCTCCACTAGCTTCACCATTGTTGCTATTTGCAAATTCACTATCATTAGTTATTGTGATACCTGTATTACATGTTCCATCAACTGTCGGCAAACCAATTTCTACAAATGCTGTACATGCTGTATTCGTAGACATACCATCTGCTACAGTTGGACAACTCTCAATTATTGGCGCAGCTGCATTTAATTGCTGGATCGTCTGCACAAATGTATAGTCCAATTGTGACACAAAACAGAAAAATGAAACTGTAAATGTTCTTTCTATTTCAACACAAGTATCGTCTGGACTTGAAATATCAACATCAGAGAATGTGATTTCAAAATCCTCGCAAACACAAGGTAAATTTACTACCGGTGCACTTCCCAATGTTAAAGGGTCTAAATCTGCTACACATTCAGTAATTGTAATCGTTTCTTCTGGAAACTCAATACAATCTTCAGGTGATGGACATATATCTACGTCATTGTTGTCTTGAACTATAATGGTTGCAGTACATGAAGATTGATTTCCAAAGATATCAGTCACATATACTGTCACTATATTAGCTCCTAGATCGAAACAATCGAAAACAGCAATTGTAGAATCACCTTCAACATCGTAACTAAACGAAATATCAAATCCACATTCGCTCTCACTATCACCAGCGATTAGTTCAACATCTAGGAATGTCATCTCTGCATCCAAAATATTATCACCATCTGTATCCATAGGGGTCAATTCAATTGCTAGATCTTGACACTTAGCCAATGGTGGCATGTTGGTCACAATATTGAACAACTGTGTACAAATAGCTGTGTTTCCACATCCATCTTCAAATTGATATACAATTCTGTGATTTCCTACAGGGAAAGTCTCTGTAATTGCAATCTGACCACTTACTCCACTTTGAATAATATCAAATGAACCGTCATTTCCTAAATCGATACTGTAAGTGTTATTTAAGTTTGCTGTTGCCGTACAATCATCAGTAGCCGATGCTGAAAGCGACACTTCTCCTTCTGTACAACTGTCAGTTACCACAACATTTACAGGCTCACATGAAGAATTTATGACAGGATCAACAGAGTTCGTAACAACGATCGTTTGGTCATATACAAACATCAACGGTGTTCCGTCCATCTGCAATTGACACATGTCCATGACAATATACTTTCTTATTATTTTGAAGCATGCATTATCTGACGTAGAAAATGTTTGATCAGTAAAGTTAATATTGATCATATCACATGCATCTGTTGTAATTTCAGGAAGACCAAATCCATCAGGTAGATCCTCTGGTTGTAAATCTCCGGCGTTACATCCTGCATCCGTTGTATAATCTTGTGGCCATACAATGTTTGCTTCACTGAACTGAAAGTCATTGACGACAGAGATTGTTTGTGTTCCTACATCTGTCCCATTTCCATCAGAAGCAATAAATGTTCTTACGATCTGACCGACTTTACAAGAGTTGATATTTTCAGAAACTGTCTCAGTTATAGTTGGCTCCATACAATTATCAGTTGCAGTGGCAAAACCAAAATCCTCAGACAGATTTTCTAGATCATATGTATCAGTACATTGAATAGTCATATCAGCTGGCACTACAAGTACTGGTGCATTTTTATCTTGCACTTCTACTGAAACCATACAGGTATTACTATTTCCATCCTCATCTGTTGCTCGTAGAAGAACTAATGTTTCTTGTCCTACATCTGCACAGCAAAATTCAACATATTCACCAAATGCGAAATTGCTAATGTCACATGCTGAGCCATTGTCCATTCTCTTTACTTCTAATGTAAGTGGACTACAATCAGTCACTGATCCATCGTCAAACACAGAAGCTGGAGCAAAAGCGGTACCATCCGCCTTTAGACCAATCACTGTGTTTTGATCACATACCATTACAGGAACTGTATTATCTACAACAGTTATTGTAAATGAATGCATAGATGAATTCAAACATCCATCGTAAACTGTGTATGTAATCAGGTTATCTCCTAGATCTAGGTCAACAGTTCCGCCATTCATATTATTCAAAAATCCACCTGGATATTGAATATCTACCTCGAATTCTGTGCTACAGTCATCAACTGGATCTACCGCAGGCAATTCTGCTGTTCCAATACATTCGTTTTGATTAGTCGTAATTTCGAAATCGGCTGGCACCTCGAATTCTGGTGCAAGTTGATCTGCTATATTTATTTCTTGAAGAACTGTCATTGCAGATGTTGAATCACAATGCCATTCCGCAACCGTCCATGTACGCATTACCTTCTGCACACATCCATTAGGTGCAATTACTTGATCTTGATATGTAACACCAACATTACAATACTGATCTGTGTATGGATACAATGGTTCTCCATTGTAAGTAGGGATTCCAGCATCAGCAGGTGATGGATTACCATTATCATCTAGATCAAATTGCTGACAGAAAAGTGGATTATCATTACCAACCGTTCTATCTTCAGGGAAAACTACTGCCGTGACATCCAATCTTGCTAAATTGATTACCTGAGTTACAGGTGCAGAAACGTTTCCTTGCTCATCGGTTGCAATGAATGTTCTAGTTACTGTTGTTGTAAAGTCATCATTACAACTAAGACTGACAGGCACTTCACTTGTCAATTCAACCGTTACAATTCCTCCACAATTATCGCTTGCTGTTGGTGTAGGGTAATTATTTGCTACGTTACAATCAAACGTTAGTGGAGTTATAGGGTCAAATATTGGTGCAATCTTGTCAGTAACTGTGATAGATGACCAACATGAATTTCCTGTACAAGCATCCATTACCTTGATTGTCATTTTTTGACCTATGTGCTCTCCTGTGATTATTGGCTCCGGAAGCATATTACCTGCTTCATCTGTAACTATCACATTGAATATATTATCTTCTGAAAAGTCCGAAGTCAACACTAACTCTGGAGTTACCTCCAAGGAACAATCATTATTAAGTGCTATTGTTACATCTCCAATACAAGCCATAGCTCCTGCGCTTACTCCTAGATTCACGTCAATTGAAGCTACATCAAAACATATATCGTCATTTGTTTGGTTCACTTCTAAAGTGTGAGGTCCGCCAGGAACGGCATCCCAAATCACCGATACACTAGACTCATCAGATGGTCCATCAATAACTCCACCACTTGATAATATCCACTCATAAGTGGAACCAAAATTTTCTTCAACACTATATGTTTCTGTATTTCCAGCACAAGCACCAGTCAAACCAGAAATTTCTTGTTGGTTATAATTGCAAGGCCCACCATCTAAGAATAATGCTCCATTTCCTACTAACAGTACTAAATATGACGCACCATCAACGGAAACTCCCTCTAGGCTATAAGTTGATGTACCATCTCCATTTTCTTCTTCGTACAAGTAATCGACAAAAGAGAATTCAGACGTACTAACTTGTTCTCCAATCACATAATCATCCGTATCCGGCTCTTCACCAGGTGCATTAATCCCCTGCTCTAAGTTACTACTAAAGGCAACAAACCAAAACTCACCACTACCGGATTCAAATTCTAAGATATTGACAAATTGCCCAGGTTCAGTGGAAGTTGCATTAGCTAAACAAAAACACTCTTCTGGTGCTAGCGCATTCATCACAACAATCTTCGCAGGATCATGATCATCCTCATCATCCATTCCAGTTCCTGTTATTAAGTCATCAGAATTAGAATCCACCTCTCCACCTGCATCATTTAATTGAGAAATATCTGGAGTAGAATCGTAATCATCAAAAGATCTATCATTTCCATTAAAATCAAAACTGGAAACAATTTCTGATTCATTTATTATCTGACCCACTGGCGATGTCATACTTACTCTACAGCTGATTGAAATCGTTACTTCCTGCCCACCTGCAAGTCCAGTATTTGGCAATAAGCCGTTCGCTCTTGACATTGTACACACAGGAAATGACGTCTCATCGTCTATTTCCCAACCTGGAGTTTCAATAAACTCTAAGTATGAAGGTAAATAGTCTACAACTGTAATTTCATCAGCGGTAATTGTACCCTGATTTATCACGGTTATATCAAATTCAATTTCTTCACCTGGTTGTACATTTTTGAATTCCGTTTTCTTTGTCAGTGCTAAATCAAATCTTTCTAATCTAATTCGAGCAGGATCATGATCGTCCTCATCAATTGCTCCACCATCCTCAACTTCATTATCGGTAGGACCGTTCGGATCACCTCCGTTATCATTCTCAATAATAGAATCCATGTTTGAATCATAATCAACTGCTACCTCATTGTCGATATGATATGCCTTGCTGATTTCCGCTACATTTACTATATCTGTCGCCAGACCATCAGATTCAATAATTACGTCTAAGTAAACTTTAGCTCGTTGATTCGGATTAAGAATTGGAACAGTGAATGTATAATTAGCTCCCGCTTCCATCCACTGACTTGGCGCTACAACTGCAAGACCTTCTGGTAAATAGTCAGTTATTTCAATATTTTTCGCTGCAACGTTTCCTTGATTGATTACTGTAAACTCGAAGTTTACTTGATCTCCCTTAACATATCCCGACTTTGCATTCACGATTTTCTTAGTAAGTGCCAGATCAAATACTTTTAAAGCTGCTGGATCGTGATCATCTTCATCTACCGAACCATCATCCCATACTTCGTCATCTGTCAAACTAAATGGTTCCCCGCCTATGTCATTATTCTCGCCATCAGGTGTTGAGTCGATGTCATTTCCAGGCTGATTGAACTGGTTGTCAGCACTCTCAATTTCAGCATAGTTTACAAAATCTTCATGTGTAAAACCAGGCTCTATAAACAAATTAATAAAAATCTCCTCTGACTGCCCTGCTGCTATTTCTTCAATAGTATACTGAGCTGATGTAGTTGAAATATTCCATCCTTGGTTTATCGCTTGAGTGATACGAAGACCTGCAGGAATATAATCCTTGATCTTAATATTTCTAGCTCCTATTTCTCCTTGATTATAAACTGTAATCTTATAAGATGCTAGAAGGCCAGCTTTAGCATATGGAGAACTAGTCAGTTCTTTCTTTAATGCAAGATCAAACTTACCTGGTCTTTTCATTCCAATATCAAATGAATGATCATTATTTCCTAAATCTGTCGTTCTTACCTGAATAACTGGTAAACCATCAACTGCACTGCACGTGTTAGTTGCAATTCTTGCATCACTATCACTTCCATCAGGATATGATGTATATCCATTATCTGCTTCAGTTAATAATAGTGTTTCATCATTTAATCCTAATGACTGTGTGTTGGCATCATACTGAGCAGCGGAAAATGCAACGTAATATGTTGTATAAGGAGACAATCTATCAAAAACATTATCACCGTTCTCATCTACATTTGTACTGTTAAACACGTAATACCCATCAGCATCAGTAGTTGTTGTACCAATTTGTACACAATCAGCATTGTATAAATCTAGAGTAACTCCTGCAATACCCTCTTCGTCTGCATCTTGCTTACCATTTTCATTTTCGTCTAACCACACTAAGTTACCAATCTCTAATTCAGGACGATCCTCAATCATAGTAAAACCACCAAATCCAGTCGCTTTACCTAGGTTCAAAGTATAATCTTTTGTATATAATTCTACTGCAGCCTGGATACTACCATCAACTGTACTATATCTATGCACTCCTCCACTATATACCTCATCCAATGGATCAAATACAGCAGATATTACTTCATTTCTACCTGGAACTACATGAATAGATCCTAGAGAAGTTTCATCGTGATACTCTTCATCTTCTGGAAAGAACTCGTCTCCAAAAAACTCTCTACCACCAGGTCCATTAGCCGGAATGGTTGATTTACTTCCAGCTCTACCATTAACTATACCTTCATTTTCAAGCGTCCAAACTCCATTATCCTTATATGCCATAAGTATGTCACCCTTCTGATCAGGGAATAACGAATTTTCATCACAATACCTATTTCCTTTACGATCATTAAATGTAATGATCATTTCTTCATCATTGACAAAGTCAACATCAGTAAACCAATGTTGTATTTTCAATAAGAAATTGGTTTGTAGATCATCAGTCCACGAACCTTTATTAAAGTTAGAAGAGAAAACAAGTGTAGACGATCCCGTAGCAAGATCATGCTCCACAAGGTGAATAGTTGAATTTGCATTAATATTGTCGTTTACATTTTTTACAATTGTAAATCCTACATATAATTTATTCTTATAGTACTTAAGAGCAAATGCGTAAGCACTTTCATCTGGAGCTACTGTAGGTAATTGACTTGCCAAATTTTCAATCTGATTAGTAGTGGCAGCTGTAGGATTCTCGGTATCTATCGCTACTACAGTATTATTAGAAATATTAACAACATACATTGTTTTTTCGTCATCACTCATCTCGAATCCACCTAAACCCTCTCGTCCTACTTGGGTTCCGTAGTCACATTCATCGCTGTTCGTTTCCGTAAGAGCTGGGATTGTGATGCCAAGTTGAGATAACCTAGTATAAAGCGATGTTGCACCTGTGTTAGTATTAGTAACATATATGGCGTCATGCATAGGAAGTCCGTTAGCATCTGATTTCAATGTACTATGTTGCTTTACGAATGCAGCACTAAACAGTTGATTAGTCTGAGACTTATAAGCTAAGCCCCATACACTACCCGTTCCTGCCTTGTCAGCTTCAAGTCTTCCCGAAGAAGCACTATTGAAATTATGATCTAGAGACACAATAGTTGCACCAGTAGTGAATTCTGTTTCGTCTCCTCTTACAAAACACGTAAGAGCAAGTTCAGGATCATCACCATAAAATACAGCATTGGAAACAATACCGAAATGTGCATCGCACGCTCCAGCATCTAAAAATTGAACTTCCGATCTATTATCTGTACCCATAGGTCCAGCAATTTGATCAGGCATTGTTCTAAATTCTACCCTATACTGCTTATTAGGATCTAATCCTTCTAATGTATAATTACCTAGAAAATCAGAAATCGCATGATCTTCTAATTGGCCATCCGAATCAAATGCATTTACAATCACACCACTCGCTCTTCCATCATCATCTAAAGAACCATTCATATTGCCATCAATATAAATAGTTCCTGAAATTTCAGTTGGGACTGAGTTGCATTGAGCATAAACAGAAGTAGCGGTCATTGCCATCAAAGCAATTCCACCTAAAAAGTATTGAATACTTTTTGCATACATGTCTTGTAGTTGTCTCATCATTAGAAAGACCTTTTTTAGCGTAAAAACAATATAATACTCGCGTTCACTGAAATGCAGGGGACGCCATATCTTCAATTTGTTCTATCAAGAGATTAAAACCTCAGGTAAGGAAAATCCTTAGGTTCACTGTTTATATTAGGATATTATATAATGTATATATATGTGTTTTAGCGTAAACTATACATTACATAATATGCAAATATATAAATCTTATTTATTATTACACAAAATTTTAACACAATTATATTACGATTTTTTATAATATGTTAATCTATAACATTGAGAGCCTTCTATGAAATATTCATTTTTAAGTTGTTAAAAGACTCTCATTGGTAGTTAATTCATAATTTCGCCCCATGACTTATCCTACATTATACCTTAAAAAAGGTCGAGACCAAGCAATTGAGAGGCGGCATCCGTGGATTTTTAGTGGCGCCTTCCAAAAACCAAAGAACCCTATTTCTGAAGGTGCCACTGTATGGGTGGCTACTGGTGATGGTGAGATCATTGCCACTGGTCATTATTCTTCATCATCTATTATGGTAAGAGTATTAGCGTTTGAAAAAGAAGTAATCGATCGCAAGTTTTATGTTGATAAATTGCAAGAAGCCATTGACTTCCGTCAAAAGTCCTTACGCCTTCCCTCTCCCGAAACAAATGCTTTTCGCTTAGTTGCCGGTGAAGGAGATAATCTTTCGGGCTTGATAATAGATCTTTATGATCAACATGCAGTCATGCAATGCCACACCACTGCAATGTATTTAGCACGTCAACTGATTTCTGAAGCACTCGTGGAAGTACTAAAAAATAATGTACACACGATCTATCTGAAATCGATTCATATTAAAGATAAAGAATACGACAGCGAATTTCTTTTGGGCGAAAGCCCAAACACTCTTATAAAAGAGAACAACCTCACTTTCGAAGTGGATTGGACCCAGGGACAAAAAACTGGCTTCTTTCTCGACCAGCGTGAAAATAGAGAACTTCTGAAGCAATTTTCTGCTAATAAAAATGTCCTAAATACCTTTTGTTACACAGGAGGATTCTCGGTCTATGCACTTGAAGGCAATGCCTCGCAAGTAGTTTCTGTCGATATTTCTGAAGCGGCTATGGAAATGACTGACAAGAATGTTGCTCTGAACAATTACAATGATCGACACACTAGTATCACAGCTAACGTTCTTCAATATCTGAAAGAAATTGAAGACAACTCATTCGATATTATTGTACTCGACCCTCCTGCTTTTGCGAAAAATCGTAACAAGTCGCATAATGCTATGATCGCCTACAAAAGAATTAATCGTATTGCGATGCGTAAAATCAAAAAAGGTGGTTTGATCTTTACTTTCTCTTGCAGCCAAGTGATAGGTCGTGAAATGTTTGACAATACTGTTCGATCAGCAGCTATAGAGGCAGGTCGTAAAGTTAGAATCGTCAAACACTTAAACCAATCCTCGGATCATGTGATAAATGCTTATCATCAAGAAGGACATTACTTAAAAGGATTGATCTTGCACGTGAGTGATTAGCACCTCCTTAATTTAGAACAATGTCATCACTAGCATGTTTCGTGGCATTCCAAAAATAAAATCGCATAATTATCTTTTGACGGAAGTCAAGAAAACCCCTTCTTGAAATGGCTACAATAGGTTTAAGGCATTTTGAAGAATTGGATTCTTATTGCTGCTGCTCCAAACAACTTGTAATGTAGTCCGATATGAAATATTGGTCAGTTCAATAAATTGAATGTCTAGATCGTAACCCTCCTGTAAAGAAGTAGGAACTATCGCTGCTCCCATGTTATTCTCTATCAACCGATAAATCGTATTAGCCTTAACAGACTTGTGAGAAATGATAGGACTAAATCCTGCATCATCAAAAATTTGCATCACCTTTTCGTAGTATGATGGACTGTACGAAGAATCAAACATGATAAAAGGTTCATCTCGGAGCTGCTTTAAGTCCGTGAAATTAGAGCAGTTAATATGGTGTGACTTAGGTAGAACAAGAGAAAAGGTCTCTTCGAAGATTGGCCGAATCTCGATTCCTCTCGGAACACGGTCCATCCTGACAAACCCAAAGTCAATCTCACCGTTCAGAATTCCAGCGGTCTGAACCTGATTATCCATCTCCTCCAAATCAATGTGAATTCGAGGATGCTCCATTTCAAAATCCAGCAGGAATTGAGGGATAATTCGATGCATGGCTGAACCAATGTACGTAATCTTCAACTCCCCTTCTGCACCAGATTCGATGAGCTTAGCGTGATCTAGCGACTGATCAAGGTCTTGGAGGATTATACTGTATTGCTTTTTGAGGTATTCACCAGCAGGAGTCAACTTCACCAATCTATTATGCCGCACGAAAAGTTCGAGACCAAGTTCATCCTCCATCTTTTTGATTTGACGGCTAAGTCCCGGTTGTGAGATGAAAAGTTTTTCTGCTGCTCTTCTGAAGTGTAGCTCTTTGGCTACAGCCAAAAAGTACCTAATGTGACGCAATTCCAATTGATTACTCATAAGCATCAAATATAGCTATTATTGGTATAAATTGGCATCAAATATAATTTTAGATTTACGAGGCTTTTCTATAATTGTTTAAGAGCTCTATGCAATACCAATTCTGTTTTAGAATTTCGCATATTTTCAAGTTTATAAAAGCAATTACTTCGTTAGAAATACTCATGATAGCTAAGGCTATCCTTGCGTTTTCTGCCTTGTACTTGATTAAATAATTCTTGAAAATAAAGTGAAACCTTAACACAGAATTGGTATAAAGCGTGAGATTTTTTTTGGAACCCTGTAAATAAGTTAACCAATGTTCATATACGGAATCGATCAACTTGATGTTGACAAAGTAATGCAAATTGC
>CALBVQ010000073.1 GCA_937969485.1 uncultured Saprospiraceae bacterium
CTATTACGAGCTGAAACTGCTTCGATAATGGGAACGTCCAGCTCTTTTGATGCGCACCGTGATGGCGACCACGCCTGCGCTTCAAAAGAACTGTTGAGCTCCCATTCTCTTTGCATTTCAACCCAATTTATTAATTGGAAGGTTGTAATGAGGCTTGAACTACCAATGAAATGTGAGTTTTCATGAATGAGGCATAGCATCGTTATGGTGATTGATTGAAAATTTGCGAGGCGCTATATTTCGCAGGTAGTTCAAGACCTAACAAATTTACTAATTGATAATTTGGGTGTAAACTCTCATGACGAAAACCTAATGCATAATTCGGGTTTAATAAATAGTTGTGTTATGATAAGAATACAGTGTTTCTTTTGTTTTTTACTTTTGGGCGTAAGCCTCAGTACACACGCACAGATAGAACTAGGGCAAGTGAATTGGCTGCGAAATTACGATGAGGCAGTAAAAATCGCCGCAGAAAAAGACAAACCTATTTTTATTCTTTTCCAAGAAGTACCTGGTTGTTCTACGTGTAGGAATTATGGAAAAGATGTACTTTCCAATCCACTGATAGTAGAGGCAATTGAAGATCTATTCGTGCCCCTTGCTATCCACAATAATAAGCAAGGTCACGATGCTGAGATTCTTCAAAAATTCAATGAACCGAGTTGGAATAATCCTGTAGTTCGAATTTTTTCCGCTGATTGTAACGAGCTTATTCCTCGAGTCGCCAGAGAATACAGTGCTTCCCAATTGGTTTCAGCGATGATAGATGCACTGGGTAAAGACAAACGAGAAATCCCAGGTTATTTAATGTTAGTTCAAGAAGAGCTAGCTATCCAAAAAGCGGGACTGCAAGAGACTTATTTCAGTATGTTTTGCTATTGGAGTGGGGAAAAGAATATCGCCAAACAAGCTGGCGTGGCATACACGGAGGCTGGATTTATGGACGGGAAGGAAGTGGTGAAAGTATTGTATGCTCCTGACGTGATTTCGTATGAAGATCTTCTAGAGCGTGCAAGTTCGGCCCAATGCGCTAGTTCGTCGTACAGTAATGACAAGAAAGAGCTGCAAGTTTCAAAGAAGGTTCTCGGTACTGGAAAGCAGCACGCGACCAAAGCATATCGAAAAGCACACGACGACAAGTATTATCTCAATAGATCCAATCTCAAAAACCTTGAGCTTACCGATCTCCAGAAATCTCGTATCAATAGTATGCTCGGTGAAGGACTTGATCCCACGGATTTACTTTCTCCTCGACAACTTTCAAAGCTGAAGTGAAGCTTGCTATCGATGTAATGAGCAGTTTGTTTCGTTGCAATCCGTTATCTTTGCTGCTCAAAACGTAGATCATAGAATTCTCAGGCAAACATATAATGATTCTTGCACCGCACACAGACGACGGTGAATTAGGCTGTGGAGCCACTATTCATAGGGCAATTCAGGAAGGAGCGCATGTAAGCTATATCGCTTTTTCAACGGTAGAAGAGTCAGTTCCTGAAGGCTACCCCAAGAATCAACTTGAGATGGAACTTAGGAAAGCGACTTCGTCACTTGGGATTCTCGAAGAGAACTTGATTGTCTTTAAGTATACCGTTCGTAAATTAAATTATGTCCGACAGGAAATTTTAGAATCGCTGATTAAGATTCGCAATGAAAGAAAAGTGGATATAGTATTTATGCCAGTGTTGGACGATATTCATCAAGATCATAGTACGATTGCCGCTGAAGGGTTACGCGCATTTAAGAACTCTAGTATTCTCGGTTACGAACTTATGTGGAATAATATCGAATTTCGTACGAATGCATTTATTTCTTTGTCAGAAGAGAACGTTAAGGCTAAAGTTGAAGCTTTACGCTGTTATGAATCACAGCAAATGAGGCCATACATGAGTAAGGATTTCATTGAGTCTCTAGCGACGGTGCGAGGAGTTCAATGCGGAAAACCATTAGCTGAAGCATTTGAAATTATCCGATGGATAATGTGATGAAAAGGATCGCGATACATCAACCGAATTTTTTGCCTTGGATGGGATTTTTCAAGAAGATGGAAAGGGTTGATCAGTTTGTATTTCTAGATCATGTGCCATTTAGCAAGGGGTCGTATACGAATCGGGTTCGATATTTTTGCAAGTCAAGCGGGCAGGTAAAGTGGCTTACCTTACCCATTCAAAAGACAAGATTATCTACTCGGATTTGTGATGTAAAATTGGACTCATCGAGCAATTGGGAAAGTAAGCTCATTACTACGATACGGCAAAATATCGATTCATCAATAGGGGAGTTGATTGCAGATACGATTAGAAATCGAAGGACGGACTACCTTGTTGATTTGAATATCAGTTTGATCAATCATCTCGCGACGTATTTCAAGATTTCGACACCCGTATTAAGGAGTTTTCAGTTGGAATTGCCTGCTAGTGATGACCAAGAGGTGTTGAAAATTTGTGAAAAGTTGGCGGTGAAAGAGTATGTAAGTGGAAAAGGCGCTCATCGTTATTTGGATTTTGGGGCTTTCGCCCAAAAAGAGATTGTGGTGGATGTTTGTGATTTTGCAGAGATTGTGAGGTCAGAGGTTGGTGAGGAAAGTAAGTGGGTGGGGATGACGGGGTTGTATTATACATAATTCTCGTCTTATGAGATTCATAAGTCATTCATTATCAGATTTTAGTGAGGCTTTTTTTGCAGAGGTGTTTTTATGTTGTCTGCATGTTTTCCTTCTTTAGGTAAGGAATTTTATCTAGTATTTGTTTTGGCACGAGCGGTTGAAATAGTCCATATTTTTTCGTCTTATGAGATTCATAAGTCATTCATTGTCAGATTTTAGTGAGGCTTTTTTTGCAGAGGTATTTTTATGTTGTCTGCATGTTTTCTTTCTTTAGGTAGGGAATTTTTATCGAGTATTTGTTTTGGGACAGGGCGATTGGATTAGTCTTTGTTTTTTCGTCTTACGAGATTCATAAGTCGTTCATTGTCAGATTTTAGTGAGGCTTTTTTTGCAGAGGTATTTTTATGTTGTCTGCATGTTTTCTTTATTTAGGTAGGGAATTTTATCGAGTTTTTGTTTTGGCACGAGCGGTTGGATTAGTCTTTGTTTTTTCATCTTACGAGATTCATAAGTTATTCATTATCAGATTTTAATGAAGCTTTTTTTGCAGAGCTTATTGTTTTGCTATTGTGCCCATCATCAATCGCCATATTCTTTGATTTCAT
>CALBVQ010000074.1 GCA_937969485.1 uncultured Saprospiraceae bacterium
TCAATTTCCCTAACGTTGTCTTTCGCGGTTCTCTCCCTTGAAGCCCTGTCGCACTTCACTCTACGAGATCGGTCGTTCATCCTTAAAAGAAAGCCATCTAAAAGCAGGTGTCGGAATTACACTGTTTGCTTATGATCAAATCCTTCCAAGTAATCCGCAACTCTTTTCAAAAATGATCCACCCAAGAATCCATCCACTACCCTATGATCATAAGACAGGGACAAAAACATCATATATCTAATGGCTATCAGATCTCCGAACTCTGTTTCCACTACAGCAGGCTTTTTTCTTATCGCTCCCACTGCCATAATCGCAACTTGAGGTTGATTGATAATTGGTGTTCCCATGACATTCCCAAATGTACCGACATTCGTTAACGTAAATGTACCTCCTTGAACCTCATCTGGTTTCAATTTATTAACTCGTGCTCTATCGGCAAGATCGTTTACAGATCTTGCTAAACCTGCAAGATTTAAGTGATCGGCATTTTTGATAACTGGAACAATAAGGTTACCGCTAGGAAGCGCAGTTGCCATTCCTATATTGATATCCTTTTTCATGATGATCTTATCATCTTGAACAGAAACATTAACTCCAGGGAAATCTCTTATTGCTTTTGCTACAGCCTCCATAAAAATAGGAGTGAAGGTCAACTTTGCTCCATAAGATTCTGCGAATTTATTCTTATTGGCATTTCTCCAATTCCAGATATTCGTCACGTCAGCTTCAACGAATGAAGTAACATGTGGAGAAGTGTGCTTCGACATTACCATGTGATCGGCAATCATTTTCCTCATTCTATCCATCTGAACAATTTCATCTCCTCCCGATACAGAAACTGCTGGAGAAGCTTTCGCAGGAGAAGAAGAACTGCTAGCGCTTGGTTGTGAAGCTGCAGTTGATGGCTTAGGATTTGTTGCTGGATGCGATATACTTGCGCTTGCTTGATTAGATCTAGCAGCTAAGTATCCCAGTAAGTCTTTTTTAGTTAATCTATTATCTTTTCCTGATCCAGGAATTGTATCCAAAGTCGCAATGGAAATGTTCTCTTTGGATGCTATGTTCTTAATTAATGGAGAATAAAATCTATCAGAAGAAGAAAAATCTTGTATAGTGGTAGCAGCCAACGGTTGGCTTACCATTTCCAAAACTTGAGGAGAAGGAGTCTCTTCTTTACTTGGCGCATCTTGAGCTTTAGCAGGAGCTGGGACTTCCGAAGGCGCTTTCTCCGCTACTGCTGGAGAAGGTACGGGAGCAACATCCTCCCCTTCAGTTGATAATCTTGCGATTACCTTACCTACTTCTACAATATCATTCTCTTTGAATAGAATCTCTGTCAGCTTTCCTTCAACAGGTGATGGAATCTCTGAATCCACCTTATCTGTAGCAATTTCCAGAATAGGTTCGTCCAGCTCTATAGAATCACCAACATTTTTTAACCATTTTAAAATGGTTGCTTCCATAATACTTTCTCCCATTTTGGGCATAATAAGATCTACTATCGCCATAATTTTTGATTAGTTAAATTTAGGACTGCAAAGATATTTTTTATTACGAGCTTTTTACTCCGATTCATCTTGATTTTATCACTATCGTCTCGAATATATCATTCACACTTGAACGGCCTTAATCGGTAGAGTCAATTTTTCCTTCGATAAATAGCCGTAGTAAATTCATTGCTGCATATGATGTATATTCAATATTTTTCGCTCGATTCTTAGTGAGTTGAAGCCTACGTATATGTTTGTTGGATTGACTCCCTACTCCTATATAGATTGTTCCTACAGGTTTTTCTTTTGTTCCACCTCCCGGTCCGGCGATCCCACTAACTGCAATTGCATAGTCAGTTCCCAGAGCAGAAAGTGCACCATCAATCATTTCTTCCACTACTTCTTGACTTACCGCACCGAATTTCTTCAAGCTCTCCTCTTTCACTCCTAGCTTTTCTCGCTTAAGCCTATTTGAATAGGAGATTATAGCTCCTTCGAAATAAGCCGAAGAACCTGGTACTGAAGTTATCAATCGTGAGATATTTCCTCCCGTACAGCTTTCCGCACAAGACAAAGTCGCACTATTACTTTTGAGCAGTTCTCCAACTTTACTCTCGATTGAATCTTGATTTTTACCAAAAACAAATTTTGAAATCCTACTTTCAATTTGCTCAACTACAGTATTCACTTCAGCTTTTATTGACGATTCGCTAAGACCAGTTCCCGACACACGTACTCTCACTTTCCCCAAACTCGGTAAATAAGCAATATCTATGTGTTCAGGTAAACCATCTTCTATATCCTCTATTAATTCCGCTAAAACACTTTCTCCTGTCCCAGCTGTTTGAATTGTATGGTGATAAATGTGATTTTCTCTCTTGGAAAGTAGTAGCGGAACAACATGATTTTCTGTAATGTACTTCATTTCGTATGGCACACCTGGCATACTAAGAAATAGGGTATCTTCAAAGGTAAAGAGCATCCCTGGGGCTGTTCCCATAGCATTGGAAAGGAACTCAGTGTTGACAGGGAAGTTACATTGTTCCTTATGTGCTCTAGTTGTAGGTCGGTTGATTTTTACAAAAAATTCTTTGAGAATTTCGTATTGATTCTCGTCAAAGTACATCTCCCTTCCAAAATATTCCGCCAAAACCTTCTTTGTAATATCATCCTTAGTTGGCCCAAGACCTCCTGTAATAATAACTATATCAGCATCTTCTTGCGCTCGTTTCAGTACTTTCAACATATCTTTCTTGTTGTCACTTACTGAAAACCTTGATGCAATTTCCACTCCTGTTTCACCTAACTTCTCTCCCAAATATGCTGAATTGGTATCAATAATCTGACCAATAAGAATCTCTGTTCCAATAGTAACAATTGAGGCTTTCATAAAATTTAGGTTTAAGCTGAAATTATGCCTTAAGATATCCATAACGAAAACCTAATGCATTATTCGGATTTAATACGTAAGATATGATTTATACCAATTCTGTTTTAGAATTTCGCATATTTTCAAGTTTATAAAAGCAATTACTTCGTTAGAAATACTCATGATAGCTATAGCTATCCTTGTGTTTTCTGCCTCGTACTTGATTTAACCCGAAATATGCATTAAGACATCTATTACGAGCTGAAACTGCTTCGACAATGGGAACGTCCAGCTCTTTTGATGCTCACCGTGATG
>CALBVQ010000075.1 GCA_937969485.1 uncultured Saprospiraceae bacterium
GTCCAATCGCTCTTTGCCAGTCTCCATTCCCATCAAGGCCTAAGTCAACAATATCAGCTGATCCGTCTGATGAAGACACGTTTGTTCCTGAATCAAGATCAATTGCTCCTGGTTGAGGTCCTGAATTGTTATAAATTCTAACATTAGAATACGTGTTTGAAAAAGGCGTCGCAAGATCCTCTAGAGTAATTGTATACTCTACACTAGCTTCTGCTAGATTTTCATCTGTAATAGTAATGGTATAAACTTTCGTTCCTACTTCATTGCTTGAACGGATAAAGAATGATTTATCAAAACCATCTTTATCAGCCTCCTCAAGATTGTTAGGATTTGCAGTAAATTTAGTCGATAAATCATTGCAAGCTAATCTTTCAGTGTCAGTAATTAGAGCACCATCTTCAAAAACTGAAATAGTAGACAAAGCTGCTGAGCCCTGAGTTCCTACTAGATTGAGCTCTATGAAAGAAGGGTTTTCCAATGTAATACTAGTTGGTCCAACAAGTGTCAAAGTCGGCATTACATCATCAATGGTAATCTCAATAGAAGCACTACCAGAGTCATTGTCTGATGCTGTAACTTCGAATTCATAGACAGCAGTTCCACTTGAGTGCGGTGTGATTGATATTTCGTATACAAAACTTGTACGATCACCGTCAGATAATAACTGAGGATTATTAGAAATAGCAATTCCATCTATACTAAATTCTGTTCCATCTAGCTGACTTCCATCTCTAGTAATTCTTAGGCTATTCATTTCACCCGATCCTTTTGTACCGGATAGCTTAACAATAAAGTCTTCAGTTCCAGAAATTGTAGCGTCAGCGGATAAGAATCCTGCTTCATCAACCAATGTTACAATGGGACTATCTGTAAGCACTGGATCTGGATCACATGCAGTAAAGAAAAATGCAGCTAAGATTACAAGGAAACTTACCTTGTATAAAATACTTAATTTTTTCATCAATTTAATTTAATTTGTTTGTAATTAGTTAAGATTAGAATATGCTTTCAGTTATATAGAGTACCTAAACCAAAAAAAAGTTCGATTTATTTGGGTATTAACTATATTCAACACTAAATTATTACTTTTTTATTAGAAAGTATTAATGGAACATATTAATAATCACTATCATGTGTATTTCTACAACTTTTAATCTAGTAATAGGGTGCTAAAAATCCTGTACTTAATCTACGACTAGTTGATAATCGGGATAGGAAGCGGCAATTTCTTCCGCAAACTCTTTTTGAAAGAAATATCTTAATTTATGTTTTCCAAATACCGGATATCTTCCCTCCAACTTTTCATCGCCTTCTCTTACCTTAAAGTTGAATCCAGCAATATATAGGTCAGTACCAGCATGCCTGATGGTATAAACACGTGTGAAGCCATACTCATCGAAATAGTCATGCAAAAATTTCTTCTCTATATCTAAGTGGTCAATTTTTAGGTGATGGACGGTTTGTCTATCTGAATTTGTACTTGGCAAATTAAGTAAGTGTAAATCAAAATTATTGATGTAAGTATTAATCATTTTACATTTATCAATAATTAGCATTGGATAGTTCGGATTCCCAGAAATGTCTATGTCGAACCTTCTAAAACCATCATACAATCTACGAATTCTTCTACCCTGTATTTCAGCCATTTGTTTGGATGAATACTTGTGATTAAACTGATCTTCTTTTGGCATTTTTTTAGTTATTGTGAACCACGAATATTCTCCTTGAAAGAGCTTAAGCATTTGATAAAATGATTCTTGGACTTTGATTTGAGTTTGATTGTGAGCAAAGTACCTATTATTAAATGACTTAAGCAAATTTGTAGCAAAACTTAAGCATGAAAGAGCGGATTAAGTGGTGATAAAGCGGCCATTTTCATAAATTAGTGTGTTATCTCCATATATTTTACCTCCTACATCCATTTTACATATCAAATCCCAATGTACTGTACTCGAATTTTTTCCTCCTGCTTGTGGGTATGATTGTCCTAGAGCCATATGTATAGTGCCTCCTATTTTTTCATCAAAAAGGATATTTTTGGTGATCTGTGTAATGCTATAATTCGTCCCAATGGCAGCCTCTCCGAAAAACTTTGCTCCTTCTATTTTAAATACTTTGTCTAAAACTTCTTGCCCTTTTTCTGCCTCCCACTTTATGACCTCTCCATCCTTGACTACTAATCTTATGTTTTCGACATCCTTCCCGAAATACCTCGTTGGACAATCAAAAAGTATGTATCCATTAACCGAGTTTTCAACTGGACTTGTATAAACTTCTCCACTTGGCATATTGGTCTTGCCATCGCTATTGATCCAGGTCCTTCCCTCCGTTGAAAATGATATATCTGAATTCTCGTTTACGTAACGTATCCTATTGAATGTGTGCAATTTCTCTACTATCCGTTCTTGCATTTTTGATAAAGCAATCCACGATTCCTTAGGATTATTATCATACAGCTTACAAGCACCAAAAATGAATTCAGAATATTCCTCTAGCGACATAGAAGCCAGATCTGCCGAGGCCTTTGTTGGATACTGACACAAACTCCTTTTCATTTCTCCGTTGCCGTTTCTCTTATAATAGGATTGTGTGAAGGGCTTCCTCGCCTCTCTATACAATTTTTCTTTAGAGGAATCATAATCTTGCGCATCCAGATTAAATGGCGCTCTAATGAACAAATATGCATCGTACTGTGTCATTGCCTCCTTGTAGGTAGGGTCTACATAAGTCAATTGCTCATCATCTCCATATTTCAAAAGGAGATCAGCTTGTCCTTCAAAGCTCATAGCTACGTTAACGATTACTCCTCTTTGTATTGCTAAGCTATATATCTCCTTAATTAAGGGCGCAGCAAGAGTGGTAGATTTAATATAAAGCTTCTCACCTTTTTTCAAGTACAACGAGTAGTCGACTAGTAACTGAGCATATTTTTCCAGCATTCTAAAATTTTATACCAAATGTACTGACAATATGTGTCTTTGTAGTTTCTAACTGGACTAATTGAACATTATCTTCATTCAAACTAACATAGGGAAGGTATCCTTGACTAAATCCCTGTCTTCTTGCTCCTAGATCAAAATAGAATCTGTCAAACCGTAACCCAAAACCTCCTGAAATAGCTGAGAAGTAAGCGTCGTCCTTTACGTAAGGAGAGGCATTTAGGCCATAGCCTAACCTTAATCTATATATGTCATATGCTATTTCTCCTCCCAATCTAAAGTTAATTGCTCCATTTAGTTCTCTATTTATTTGATTGTTCAAATCCATTTCAAGCTCAGTATCTGAGCTACTACCACTTTGAATAGATAAATCAAATGCTCCGTTTCGATAATCTAAATAATCTACATCAGCTGAAAGAAATCCATTAAGCGTACTTCCTTTATAGATGTAGGCAAGACTTCCGGTATATTTCCACGGAGTACTGAATGTATATTCAAATGTCCCCTCACCCGATACTGCTGATTTATCTACTGGCGTTTCGCCATTTATGTATGAATAATCCATCTCTGTACTAAATTTATCATTCAGATTATACCTTGTGGGGCTTGCAATAGAAGCACCGATTCTTAAAGACTTAATTCCTGTGAAAATTGCACCAGCTTTAAAATTTATTCCTGTTCCTGAAGTTTCAAGTCTTTCCCGATATTCCAACGAAACAAATGGAGATCTATCATCAGGTGCTTCTTCTGAATATGTTTTTGTGGACTCATAATTCACGATAGGCAGACCCAAAGAAACACCTAGATGTAGTTGGTCTTTATAATTTCCTCCTAGAGAAAAAGCTAGTTCCGAGATACCACCAGTATTTCTTACTACTTGTGATCTGTTTAATACTTGATCTACCAAAGGATCGAAACTATATGTTAAGTCGTTTTCAAAGTCAAAAATTGCATCACTGTCATATGCTACGCCAGCTTCAAAAGGATCTAATTCATTAAGTCCAAGATTATTCGCTCTTTCTGCAAATCTCTCAACTATTGTGCCTTCTGATTCTCCAGCAAAAACAAAATTTCTGTCTAGTTCTGATACCTTATTGTATGATATGCCGAAATTCCTTGACTTCCACTTTGAGCTATTATTCGAAGATGCAAATACAGCACCCATATTAAATAAATGCAAATTGGAAGCGTTGGAGTCAGAAATCCTATTCGCGTTAAAGCTCGAAGTGGTATTTGAAGTTAAGTTCATTGGCGAGATTGCAAATTCCCCTTTTTTGAAAGTTGCGATTGTCGCGGGATTGATTAGTACCGCTCCTTGATCTCCTCCTAGCGCTCCAAATGCGCCACCAGCTCCTAGCATTCTTGCAGTTCCTATATTTTCAGCATTTGAGTAGTTTAATGCTTCCTCTAAAGTTTGGGCATTTATAATGGTCATGGCTATGCACATGATACATGTAATTATATATTTAATTTTTTGCATAATTTTTAATTTTATAGACTTAGTTGTTCTCAGGTTTTATTAATTCTTTTCTTTGGGCTTAAGCCCAAAATAGAAGTGTGCTAAGACGAATCTTGGTAAATCTACGAGTTATTGGGGTATAAAAAAAGGGTGTACACAAATGCTGTATCCACCCTCTCAATATTACTTTTTAGGAATTTTTAGTTTCCTCTTCCTGACCTTCCGCTACTTCCTCTGCTTGAAGACCCTCTGCTTGAAGAACCTCTTGTAGAACTTCCTGAAGAACTTCTGCTTGGTGAAGTACTTCTTGTCGAACTCGATCTAGAACTCGATCTAGAGCTGTTGTAGCCAGATGATGATCTGCTAGAGCTTGAAGAAGGTCGCGTGCTTCTTGAAGAACTTCCAGATGACCTTGTTGATGAACGCGGGGAGGTTGACGAACCTCTTGTGCTAGAACCTCTAGTGCTGCTGCTCGGAGAGTAAGAATCGTTACTTGAGCCTCTAGAAGGAGAAGTTGTCGATCTACTCGTGTTCGTGTATCCTCTGCTTGGCCTACTGTAAACCGTTGATGGTCTTGAAGTAGAACCTGTCGTAGTTGTTGAACTTGAACTACCTGGTCTTGAAGTACTTGGTCTTGTAGAAGTCACTCCTTTCGATGTTCCCTTTTCTACAGCTACATTTCCTCGAGAAACACTGTTTCCATCTTGTCGATTAGGTCGAGTACTAACAACTTGGTTGCCTTCTTTACCGATTCCGTTTGGAGAATCAGTCTTATACTCTCTTCCTTTTCTTACAGTTGTTTCTGGATTATTTGTAACTCCTCCGTTTCCACTTCTGTTAGTTTTTCTTACTTGTCCTGCGGTACTTGAAGTAGTCGATCCACCATATCTTCCTCCATAATAGCCAGTCGATGCTACATTGTTATTTCCACCAAATCCGTTGTTGTTAAAGTTGTTTCCATAGAAGTTGTTATTACCATAACAAACTCCATTGTTCCACCCATTATTCCAACCGTTATTCCATGGATTATTCCACGGATTCGCCCAAGGGTTACTATATGGGTTTGCCCATGGACTGTATGGGTTATATCCGTATCCTCCGTAACCAGCATGAATTGCCCAGTAGCCATTATAACCGCCGTATCCATATCCAAAACGACTTCTTCTCCATGGTCTATGAAATCCAGGAGGGTAGCCATATGCTAGGTAAATTGATGTACTTGGTCCTCCCCAGAATGGATCGAAATATGCTCTATCAACAAAACATGGATCATAGTACCCAAAGTTCACATTATTGTTTGATCGTCTGAATCTTCTTACTCTACTGCTATATTGATAGTCGTAGCTATAGTCATCGAAATTTTCATTTCTTTCGTCGTACTCATCTTCATACGCTACATTGTCATAGTCATATCCATCATCATAATTACTGGAATTGAAAATGAAAGATTCGTCGGTATTCGGATCATAATAAAGATCGTCAAACTGGGCTTGTAGAATACTCAAAGGCAATAATCCCAGGATAAGCAGTAAGAACGGGCTTAAAACTAATTTTTTCATCTGTAATTTATTTAAAAAATTTAATAAAGTTTGACTCTCTCAAAATCATATCACCAATTTATTACTTTTGTGGGTTTATATTACTTAATAAAATGTAAAACTTTCAATTTAATAAGTTAAATACCCTTAACGACAAGTCTTTTAATCAATATATGTTTTCATTAGAGTGCGTTATACACTATATATGACGATCAAAAGTACAGTAAGGTTCAGGAATTGATGGTTTTAATGATAAATTAACAAACAACCTATGGCAAAGGAAATTACAAATCGTAGTGATGATTATTCATTATGGTACAATAACATTGTGAAAAAGGCAGGATTAGCTGATAATAGTGCAGTAAGAGGCTGCATGGTAATTAAGCCTTACGGGTTCGCTCTTTGGGAAAATATGAAAGCGCAACTTGACTCCATGTTCAAGGAAACTGGTCATGTTAATGCTTATTTTCCGCTTTTCATCCCTAAAAGCTTCTTAAGTAAAGAAGCTGAACATGTAGAAGGATTTGCAAAAGAGTGTGCAGTTGTTACTCATCACCGACTTATGAATAATCCTGATGGCCCTGGTGTAGTTGTTGATCCTAGTGCTAAGCTGGAGGAAGAGTTGATCGTTCGTCCCACCTCTGAAACGATTATTTGGCATACGTACAAGGATTGGATCAAGTCATACAGAGATTTGCCTTTATTGATTAACCAATGGGCTAATGTGGTGCGATGGGACATGCGAACTAGGCCTTTCTTGCGTACTGCTGAGTTTTTGTGGCAAGAAGGACATACGGCGCACGCTACAAAGTCCGAGGCAATGGAAGAGGCAAAGTTAATTCATGAAATATATGCTAGATTCGCTGAAGACTGGATGGCGATGCCAGTAATTAAAGGGGCGAAATCTGACAGAGAGCGTTTTGCTGGAGCTGATGAAACCTTCACAATTGAAGCACTAATGCAAGATGGGAAGGCATTACAAGCTGGTACTTCTCATTTCCTGGGACAAAATTTCGCAAAGGCATTTGATGTTAAATTTTCTAATTCAGAGAATAAGGAAGAATATGTTTGGGCATCCAGCTGGGGCGTGTCTACAAGACTTATTGGTGGGTTAATAATGACTCATTCCGATGATGAAGGGTTGGTTTTACCTCCCAAGTTAGCTCCACAGCAAGTCGTAATCGTGCCTATTCCTAAGCCGTTGCCAGAGGTAATGGAATATATAAAGCCTATTGCAGAGGAGTTGAAAGCTAGAGGTGTTCGTGTAAAGGTTGATGATAATGATCAGAAAAGACCAGGCTTTAAATTTGCTGAGTACGAAATGATGGGGATTCCTATAAGACTAGGAATTGGTAAGAGAGACATGGCGAATAATATGGTGGAAGTTGCAAGAAGAGATACGAAAACAAAGGAACTTGTTTCTAGGGAAGGTATCGCTAAACATATTGACAATCTTCTTACTGAAATTCAGGCTGCTTTATTGGCTAATGCCAAAAAATTTAGGAGTGATCATACAACCGTTGTTGATACTATGGAGGAATTTAAGGAAGTTTTGGATACCAAAGGCGGTTTTATTATGGCGCATTGGGACGGCACAACTGAAAGTGAGCTTGCCATCAAAGAGGCGACTAATGCTACTATCCGTTGTATTCCTAATGATTTCGTTGAGGAGGAGGGTGAATGTGTCTTTTCAGGAAATAAATCGAAAGGAAGAGTTGTTTTTGCGAAATCCTATTAGTACCATTTTTGTTTTAGGGTTTGGATTAATTGCTACTGGAAAAGTTAGTAAAAGAAGCGAGTAATCTCGCGTCTAAATTAGCACTAGATGTAGATTCTAGAGAAGAATTGGAATAATTGGTACTAGGAAAGATACTCAATTAATAAGGCACTGGTGGAGGCAGAAGAATTTGGTGTCTATGTTGGATTGTTCTATTGTAGAATAATTAATTTAGGCATCTAAAACGCACGAGATTTCATTCCTAACTTGGTTTACAACTAGGGTAGTGGTAAAGGGTTGAATGGAGCTATCTCAACGAAGAAAATTGTGAGTTTCTTATACCAATTCTGTTTTAAGGTTTCACTTTATTTTCAAGAATTATTAAATCAAGTACAAGGCAGAAAACGCAAGGATAGCCATAGCTATCATGAGTATTTCT
>CALBVQ010000076.1 GCA_937969485.1 uncultured Saprospiraceae bacterium
TAAATTCTAAAACAGAATTGGTATAACATGAATTTTGTGACGAATTTATGAATATTACAAGCAAAACGAAGGGAGTGAGATTGATTTGAAATCTGTGTGTAATCATATACTCTATTGCGAAAACTCCCCTTGCGATTACCAACTAAAAAACCTATATTTAAGACACAAGACAGCTTCTGAAAGCAGAACATTTGGGCTTTAAGCCCAACAAAAAATAGTACTTTTTATATTTGTAACAACTTGGTATTAAACCTTAACGAATATACCTAGTCAAAAATTTATGCGTTATAAAAAGATCATTTCATAAAACAGAAAGACATGAGCCTAAATCAATACTCCGGCGAATGGAATACAAATGCCGCAACTCACCTTCTAAAAAGAGCTTGTTTTTTCTTCAATAAGTCCCAGATAGATACTTCTGTTAATGAGGGACTGGAGCAGACACTGGATAAGATTTTTACAACTAATGAGCCAGCTACTTTACCACTCAATCCTTCATTTGAAAATGATCCCTTTGTGGCAATAGGAGAATCATGGGTGGACGCGGAATATCAGCAAATACCAGGATTGAATAATTATCGAAATGGTTCTCTTGTCTCATGGATTGGCGAGCAGATGATTTCACACGGTTTATCGATCCAAGAGAAAATGACCTTTTTCTGGCATAGTCACTTTGTAGTAAAAGATATACAAGACACTCGGTTCGTATATAAGAATTACAACCTGCTGAGAGAAAGTGCCCTAGGAAATTTCAAGCAGTTAACCAAAGACGTAACCATTGACATGTCGATGTTACGATTTTTGAATGGAAACCAAAACACTAAACAAAAGCCCAATGAGAACTATGCTCGTGAATTGCTCGAGTTATTCACAGTAGGTAAAGGGCCACTTATTGGCGATGGGGATTACTCAACTTTCAGTGAGCTAGACGTACAGGAAATTGCCAAAGTTTTAACTGGCTGGAGAGATTTTGGTCATAATAACTCAGCAGGGGTGCAACCTTCAGTATCCTTTCTATCCTTTAATCACGACGAGTCCAACAAGCAGTTGTCCTATCATTTCAATAATGCAATTATTTCTAATCAAGGAGATCAAGAATATAAAACATTAATTGATGTGATATTCGAATCACCTGATGTTGCCCTACATATCGCAAGGAAATTGTATCGCTTTTTCGTTTATTATACTATTGATGAAAATATAGAAAGTACCATTATAGAGCCTTTGGCGCAACAGATAAGAGATAATGACTACGAGATGGAAGGTGCGATTCGAACGCTATTGGGTAGTGAGCATTTTTTCGAATCTTGTAATCGCGGTGTAATGATTTCAAATCCGCTAGACTTCTACTTACATACAGTGGGGTTATTCGAATTGGACTTGTCTTATGATAGCATTTTTGAACAATATCAATTGAACAGTACTATTCTCCTTGCATCATCACTGATGCAAATGGCTTATTATAATGCCCCATCCGTAGCAGGCTGGAAAGCATTTTATCAAGAACCAGCCTACTATAGATTGTGGCTGAATTCCTCCACTTTACCGATCCGGAAATTAATCGTTGATGTTTTATGGGTAGAAGGGTTAGGTGATGCCAAACTCAAGTTAGACCCTTTTAAAGTATTGAACTGGGTGAGTAATCCCAAGGACATCAATGTATTGATTTCTGAAGTGGCTGCGGTGATGTTTACATACGAATTGACCGATGGACAACATGAATTCTTGAAAGACGTAGTTCTAGCGGGGCTAGCAGAATCCGACTGGCTTGAAGCTTATGTAAATTACGAAGCAGATCCCGACAACGAGGAACTGAAGCAGATTGTGGAAATTAAACTGGTCACGTTGCTTTTAAACATGTGCTACTTGCCAGAATTTCAATTATGTTAAACCATTATTACCTATAAAGGTCCAAAATATTCTAAGATGAAAAGAAGAGATTTTTTAAAGCGAGGTTCTATGCTTTCTATGCCAATAATGCTTGGTGGCATGGGTGTTTCAGCGGTACAAGGTTCTAAGTTGTTCGATTTTATCAATACAGACAATGATAAAATTCTCGTCCTTATTTTCCTTAATGGCGGTAATGATGGATTGAATACGCTAATTCCTCTTGATAGTTATGGGATACTAACTGACTTGCGCTCGGAGGTAATTGTGCCTGAGAGCCTCGTACATGAAATTCCGGGTGAAAATGGATTCCATCCTAGGATGCAAGGCTTTGCGGACCTATATAACAATAATCAATTGCAAATCGTCCAAGGAGTGGCCTATCCTAATCAGAATCGGTCACATTTTCGATCTGTTGATATATGGAATGCGGCAAGTGATGCTGATGAATTTGTATCGACAGGATGGCTAGGGCGTTATCTGGATGAATTACATCCGCAATACCCTGAAGATTACCCTAGTGACGAATATCCTGATCCTTTAGCCTTGACTATCGATTATGGGCTTTCCGAAACTTGTCAAGGAAAGGTTGCGAACTTTAGCTTGGCGATGGCTAACGAAAACGCAATCTCATCGGTTCCTGAATCACTGGCTGGGCAGATAGATATTCCTTGCTATGGCGAAGAGTTACAATTTATTGCTGATAGTATTTCTCAGTTGAATCAGTACAGCGACCGGTTGGAATCAGTATATAATGCAGGTGCCAATTTATCTGACCTGTACGGTGAAGACAATGCGCTGGCTACCAAGTTGAAGTTAGTTGCGCGCTTGATTAACGGAGGATCCGCTACTAAAGTTTATGTGATTGATCATCGTGGTTTTGATACGCATGCTGGGCAAGTAGTTGCAGGCCAGACGGAAACTGGGGTTCATGCGAATTTGGTTGGTAGCCTAAGTGACGCAGTATTCGCATTTCAAGATGACATAAATTTGATGGGACGGTCTCAGGATGTATTGGGCATGACCTACAGCGAATTTGGACGAAGAATTCGATCCAATGCTGCAAATGGTACGGACCACGGAACTGCTGCTCCGCTATTTTTATTTGGCGAATGTGTTAAAGGTACAACAGTGGGAAATAACCCTGAAATCAATGCGGATGTTGATAACAACGCAGGTGTGGAGATGCAGTATGATTTTAGGAGCATTTATGCCACCGTGCTCAAGGACTGGTTTGACATGGCTGATGCCCAAATTACAGACGTTATGGGAGGAGAATTTCAGTATTTGCCAATCCTAAACAATTGTCTAATCCCTGATTCTACAGAGGAAGAGGAGGCTTTCGCCAAAATAAAAGTATATCCCAATCCTACTTCGGATTATCTGACGCTCGACGTCGAAGTATCCACTGGTCAGTATTCAGTGACTGTTTTTAATTCGATAGGTTCATTAGTTCATCACGAGTTCACTAGAACCCTCAGTACAGGAAAGCACAAAATCACAATGAATATTTCTCATTTGATTGCAGGGAATTATGTACTTAGAATTGCTGGAGGAAATTCTGCACATACGAAGCGTTTTGTGAAAATTTAGCCTTTTCTTTGGGCTTTAAGCCCAAAGAACAAATTACTTCATATATTTTTGAGCTTGGGCGACAAATTTAAATAGCTTGTTACAAAGAGAAAATGGTATGAAAGGCGGTAGAAGATGGCTTCAAGGAGCACGAATTTTGATGACACTTGCATTTTGTCATCTGATATTATCGTGCGTTGGGCAAACAGAAACAACGGTAACTGCTCGCACTGATCAGTCCAAAGTGGACGAATCACTGCCACAGGAGTACAAGGATCAACTTTTCTTTATCGATGGCCAGTTATGTCAGCATCTCAGGAAGATTTTTCAAGATTCACAAGGTAATTTGTGGTTTGGGACAAATATCTACGGAGTGATGCTTTTCGACGGTGACACATTACAATACATTAGGAGAGTGGAAGGATTTGATGGAGGTAGAATAACTGGTTTTGCGGAGGATCGCGAAGGTAATATTTGGATTGCTACTGCTGAAGGATTAGCTAAATACGACGGTGAATCCTTCACTACTTACAATGAGAAAGATGGTTTGGGTAATAAAGAATTATGGTGTTTTCTTATTGACTCTAAAGGAGTTTTTTGGATAGGACATAATGAAGGGTTGAGTCGATTTAATGGGGTGGAATTTGAGACAATTGATATTCCAAAAGCAGATATTAAGGAGACGAATGTCATTTACTCAGAGAATAGAATTGTTGCCATTGTCGAAGATGAGAAAGGCAATATATGGTTAGGAACGGATGGCTATGGTATTCTTAAATATGATGGCACCACATTCAAGAGATTTACCACAGATGATGGACTTGTAAATAATACGATTTCCGAATTGTTGCTTGATTCGAAAGGGGATCTATGGATCGGTACATTCTGGGGAGGTTTAAGTAAGTATGATGGAGAACAATTTGTTAATTATACTAAAGAAGGAGACATCTGCGGGGTGGAAATTAGTTCTTTGTACGAAGATAGGAAGGGACATGTGTGGGTAGGAGTTGAAAACAATGGAGTCTATAAGCACAGAGCTGGTGCATTCGTACATTATGAAAATACTGCATTATTTGGAGGATCGGTCCTTAGTATTTTGCAGGATAAAGAAGATAGGTTTTGGTTTGGTGGTTGGGGAGGATTGTTTCTTAAACACGAGACAGACTTTACGCCAGTTACAAAGAATGGGCCATGGGAATAGGGTGGTGTGGTAAGTTCTGAGAAGTTCCCTTCAATAATATATAGCTAATCGGAAAATGGATCTTGTAGAATTGGTATTAAGTCAACGTGACAATAACGAAATGTCTATCTGATATTCACAGCTTTTCTAGATGTCCTAAACTAACGGTTTAGCTAAATAGTTAATAAGAATTGTGAGCCATAAGATTCAGTTGTATAACTTTGTGTATCCTCTCATATTTAGATTGAGGTAATTAAGATTGATTGGCATAACTACTTTTTTAGTCCTATGAAATTTTACACGACTTTACCTAGCAACCTTAGGCCTTTCTTCGATAAAGAACTTGACTTATACAGGGAGGAATACGCTAAAGGAAATTTACAAGCGGGATGGAGGCATCTTGAAAGAGCTCATATAATCGGTCAGCGATACCCGATAGCTCACACCTATGTTCATTGGAAAATGCTAGTCTTCGGGTTTAAGATAAAGAGCGTAAATGAAATCATGGGACAAGTTCCTCGCTTGTTCATTGGAGGTGTGAAATCATTTGTAGGTAAGGTCCCTGTTGGCAATCCTGGGGGCGCAAACGTGCCTCCATTAAAGCCATTTCCTATCGAGAAGGAACTTCAAGATATCTTTGCGCAGGCTGGAATAAGGACCAATTAACCTTTCTTTTAGCGATCAGTACTATTTGTTTCTGTTTAGTCTTTTGGCTTAAAGCCAAAAAAAATCTATCCATTAGTTACAGGATTCTAAATGGCTCTACATATGATTACTTGTCCAGTGTTGAAGATGTGACTAGCTAGTCGCCGAACCATAACCCGTTTCCGTGCCACCTTCAGTTAGTCGGTCAAAGCGGCAGAGGAAGGGGGCTGTAAGTGCCGAAAACCAGCTCACATTGCAGTTGGTATAGGATAAGCTCGACCGTAGACTGAAGAAAATATTGTCAAAAAAAACAAATATTTTCATAACCAAGCAACCTACTTTAGTGTTAGGACATATTATAGAAAAGAACAGATATGAAACTTATAAAGACCTTATTTTCAATTGTTGTATTCATGGCGTTAAGTGCTATGGTATATGCTCAGATTCCACAAAAGGTAATTGTTGAACACTTTACTAATACGAGATGCTCAATCTGCGCAAGTTCAAGTAAGAATCCAGCGTTTTATGATAATCTAGCCAACCATCCTGGCGTTCTTCATATTTCTTACCATCCTAGTTCTCCGTATTCAAATTGCTTTTTCAACCTTCATAATCCAAGCGAAAATGACGATAGAACAAAGTACTATGGGACTTTTGGAAGTACCCCAGATCTGATAGTGCAAGGGAAATTGAATCCACTAAGTACTCCATTCGGTAGTCCCGATGTTTTTAGCCCGTACTTGAACCAAACAGCGGCATTTACGATAGAAATCCTCCAAACAAAGACTTTGGACGAGAAAATTGAGGCGACTGTAAACCTTACAACTGTGATTGAACACAACTACACAGGAGGTCAGTTTTTGATTGCATTAGCTGAAAAAGTAGTCAATTACGATGCGCCCAATGGAGAAGATGTCCACTACGATGTATTCCGAAAAGCTTTAACAGATATAGAAGGAGATGCAATTGATCTTCCCGCAGTAGGGGAGTCTGTCACATTTTCTTACGCCATCGATAAAGACGAGGCTTGGGATTTCTCCCAAATGTTTGTGTATGCAATTCTGAACGACCCCGAATCAAAAGAAGTATTACAATCTGAGGCGGCAGACCCGTCAGATAATGTAACATCAACAGATGAAAGTGCATTGTTTTTGAATGCTACAATTTACCCTAACCCAGTTCAAGATATTTTACAAATCAATCTTGATCAAGGCGTGAGAGCAGAGATGGAAATTTTAAATGCTGCGGGTTCAGTTCTTGAGCAAGTATCTTTCGAAACTACTGCAATAGTGTCAGTTAATGATTTTGCGCCAGGAATTTACTTCTTGAAGATAGAGAGTGAAAAAGGACGTTTGTTTCATAAAGTGATTGTTGAGTAAAGGGAGTGTGACTGTTCGTATTTCACAGGTAAATAATTAGAAAATACTGTCTGTCATTGATTAGACCCGCAATATGTATTAAGATATCTAGTACGAGCTCAAACTGCTTCGATTTTGTGAACGTCCAGCTCTTTTAATGCTCAGCGTGATGGTGGCTTCTCCTGCGCTTCAAAAGAACTGTTGAGCTCCCATTCTCTTTGCATTTCAACCCAATTTATTAATTGGAACTTTGTAATGAGGCTTGAACTACCAATGGAATATGAGGTTTCATGAAAGAGGCACAGGATCGCTATGATGAATGATTGAAAATTAGCGAAGCGCCGTATTTCGCAGGAAGTTCAAGACGAATAAATTTTCTAATTGATAATTTGTGTCCAATCTCTAATGACGAAAACCTAATGGACAATTCGAATTTAAGTACAATTCAGATGTAAAATGCTGCATTATTTGAGTTTGCTGTTGGATTCACTGTGACATAGCGCAGCCAGGCTAATGCGAGAAAGTAGCATCAGCAATATGCCAAATCTATTGAAGCAATTTTTTTATTGCTCAATAATGCATGTCAGGCAGACTCTAATTGAGCATAGGAAGCCACTTCCATCTGCGAAATACCTAAAGCTGCAAGGAGAGATGGTACATGCATAGTAACCACCTAGAGCAGAGCAACTATTTGGTGGTTCATTTATTTCTAGGGCAATTGCACATAAATTGTCGGCCCAATCAGTTAAGATAGCGCATGCTTCGGCTTCCGTGGTACCATCTTGAAAAGCAATACTTTTTCTTGCCTCACTGCCACTACATGAGAAACTGGAAAAGGAAAAGGCTTGCATTACATCTTGCTGATCAATAATGGTCTCAGCAGACTTGAATTTTTCATATTCTGTCAATTCGCTATTCGTACAAGAAAACAAAAAGATGGAAAGTAATAAGATCAAATAATTTTTCATAACAAAATTGTTTAGTTACCTTGAAGATAAATTTTTAATCTCAATTGATCAGAAATTATCCTCATGAATTTTCTTTTTTTCTTATAGATGGGGTGTTTCAAAACTAGTTGCTATCCTTTTCAGTAGGATCTTATATTCATAGGGCAGTTAGACACATGTAGCAGCTTTGAGCTTAATTTGTCAGGAATGTCTAGTTATATCAATTCTGTTATAGAATTTCGCATATTTTCAAGTTTATAAAAGCAATTACTTCGTTAGAAATACTCATGATAGCTAATGCTATCCTTGCGTTTTCTGCCTTGTACTTGATTTAATAATTCTTGAAAATAAAGTGAAACCTTAAAACAGAATTGGTATTAAACCTGAAATAAACATTGATATATCGATCACGAAAACCTAATGGCTAATTCAGATCAAATAATATTTAAACAACTGTATTTCAATTAGTCATTACATTTTTTTATCTTTAAAGCACAAGAAATAAATATGAAAAATCTAGCCACACTTATCCTACTTTTAGTATCTCAATTAGCAATAGCGCAAGAATTTGTAGTTGACTTCTCTGTCCCGGCAGAAGAAATGGTATATGACTTTTTCCAAAACGATACCGTCACAATTTCCAATGTGATGGTCAATAACACTGATCTAAGTATTGGATTTTTCGACAAGGGAGATACCGACTTTCCTATAGGTGCTGGTATTGTTATGTCAACAGGTAATGCTCTTTATATACCATTTTCATTTGATTTTTTTTCTAGTGCAAATAATGACCTGAATGGCGACCCTGACATCGATCTTGCTGGAATGGCACTCAGTCACGATGCTGCATCGATAGAATTTGATTTAGTACCCACTAATGATCAACTTCTAGATTTCAAATATGTATTTGCGTCGGAGGAATACCCTGAGTTTGTTGGTTCGGTTTTTAACGACGCGTTCTTATTTCTGATCAGTGGCCCAGGTATTGATGGCGAATATTCGCTAAATTCTTTCAATGCTGCTATGATACCAAATGAAGACTTACCAGTAAGTATTAACACGGTGAACGAATTTAGCTTTCCTGAATATTATAATTTAAATACTGGCCAAATGGAATTCGCATTTGATGGCTATACAACAGAGATGCCAGCAGAATTTATGGCTGAAGCAGGAGAAACTTATCATGTAAAGATTGTGGTGGGAGATGTAGGTGATTCGGCTTATGATTCAGCAATTTTTTTAGGGTATAATTCATTGGGAAATTCGGACAGTCTGGTTCCTCCTACTGATTTCGAATTAGTTGCTTTCAGTGATGAAATTATTGTTGACAATGCAAGTAAATATGCAACGGGATACCATTGGGATTTTGGGAATGGAGTTACATCGGATGAAAAACACCCTACAGAAGTGGCTTATGACAACACAGGAACATACACGGTAAGTCTCACGACGACGAATTACTGCTGCTCGAATACATTCGTCGCTGAAGTAGAAATAGAAAATGTGGCACTTGCCGTTCAGGTAGAAGTGCTAAATAACGTCACTTGCTTCGGCTACGGAGACGGAGCTATATCTCTAAACGTGGCTGGCGGTGTTGGTGAAAATTATACTATTACTTCGACTCCTACAATCTCGAACTATGAAAACATGCAGGCTGGCTCATACGTGATTACGGTAGAAGATGAGGCTGGTACAGTAGTTACGTCAGAATTCACAATAACAGAACCATCTTTGATTACACATGAAGCCTCGGTTTCAGACTCCGATCAAGGGCTAGATAATGGAACTGCATCGGTAGTAATTGAAGGCGGAATTGCACCATATGAAATAGTGTGGTCAACTGGTGAAACGACGCAGGAAATACAGGACTTGGAACCAGGGATCTATACTTATACGATAGAAGATAGCAACGGCTGTATTCAAGCAGGCTCGGTTGAAATAGGCACTATATATGCCGCCATGACTTCCAGTGTATCGATCCTAAAGGATGTGTCTTGTTATGCAGGAAATGACGGTGCAGCTGTAATTGATGTTCAAGGTGGAAATGCACCTTACCAAATCGTTTACGATCCAGAGATTCTAGACTTAAATGCCATTTCAGCAGGAGTCTATATTGTGACTATCACCGATCAAGATGGTCAAGCAATAGAAGATGAATTTACTATTACAGAACCAGAAGAATTAGTGCTTACTGAAGATGTTGAAGCAACTACCGAGGGTCAAAGTACTGGTAGCATAACAATTGATATTTCAGGTGGTACTGAGCCATATGCTATTTTGTGGTCAACAGGAGAAACAACGGAGACCATTGAAAATTTGGCTGAGGGACCTTATACAGTAGAAATTACAGACGGCAATAATTGTGCACTCACTAGCTCATTCGATGTAGGATCAGTAGTCAGCATCTACGACAGTGAATTTGCAGATTTTGTAATCACGCCTAATCCTGCCATAAACGAAGTTCAACTTTCGCACTTCAAAGGAAGGATCACGAACTTGTATGCAATTGATATCAGCGGTCATAAATTGGCAGTTCCTTATACAGCAGACCAGAGTCAAGCAATTGTAAATACTTCAAATTTGGCCAGTGGAGTTTACATTTTGAGAGTGGTTAATAGCGAAGGTGTAGTGCAATCATCCAAACTTGTAAAGCAGTAAAACAGCTAAATGCTCTCTAAAATGACGGTACTTTGAAATGGACAAGAAAGTCTTTTTGGAAACCTTTGATTTATTCTAATCGTTAGATAAATGTGAACAAATCAAAATTATCATCAGAAGAACTAGAGAAAATTTATGCTGAGAGCACGCTTAGCACGTCTCGTAGTGGAGGCCCAGGAGGTCAGCATGTCAACAAAGTCGAAACCAAGGTTACTCTAAAATGGAATATTGGCAATAGCTCTGTCCTTACAGAAAAACAAATGGCGAGAATACGCCAAGCCCTTAAGAATAACATCACAACTTCCGACGACCTTGTACTACATGAACAAAGTGCAAGAGACCAAAAATCCAACAAAGAACGTATTTTCAAAAAGCTAAGAAAGTTAATCTTAGAAGCGCTTAAAGAAGAAAAAATAAGAAAGCCTACTAAACCTACTCAGAAGTCAAAAGTAAAAAATAAACTTTCCAAGAAAAAAAGAAGTGAAGTCAAGTCAATGCGCAAGGCTCCACGTCCGGACTTTTAAGAAATGTAAGCCTGTAAAATCCATCATTCTCTCTAATTTTTGAGATCAATTGCTGTGTAGGGACAGATATCAACAAGCTGCTCAGCTAACATGGACTTCAGTCCAATGTTGGGATACAATCACCTAATGCCATTCAAGATTGTGAATAGTATTTAATATTGAGTCTTGAAGGACACCGTCTATTTTACTGTGATTATATGTATCGAGCTGTACACGCCCTTTTGCATATTCAATTGAGAAGCTGCTTACCACTTTTGGTAGGTGGCTTCTTTTTTGTTTAAGCAAAAATTAGAAGTACTGCAAAAAACCAATACAGCAACTGGGCAAAATTTGAAAACCATTTTGGGCGAAAGCCCCTTAATTTTTACGTACTACGTAATCTCGAAACTCCTATCCGCATTGACTTACAACTCATTTTTTCTCATATTCCTTTCTCGCTACCGCATCTTCCATCCATAGGTCACATAGTAATGATACACAACTGGATTACTAAGTGTACTTACCTTGATTTCTTCTGTCCCTTCCAAAACGTCTTTACCAAAAATCGTATTTGAAAAATGCTTTTTCGGTGTCAAATAATCCGTCTCCACATCGAAGCCATCAAAAGCATAAAACTGCTCTGACAACTTAGTCATGTTCAATCGATCACTCGATTTGGATCCTATATACCAGCCCCACTCATTGAAGCTTGGAACATTATCGTGATACGGAGTAACATTGAAACCTGCGGCTGTAAGTGTTTTCCCTACACAGACATATGCCTTGTGGGCATGAGCTGGACTACTCGCCTGAATAGCTAAAAACCCTCCGTCACTCAACAGTAAATTGACTCTTGAAAAGAAATACCTAGAGTACAACTTACCCAATGACTCATTCCTAGGGTCTGGAAAATCAATAAATATTAAATCGAATTTCCTACCTGTGCCCACGATCTTCTCCACGAAAGTATATGCGTCTGCATGTAGCACACTTACCGTGTCAACAGCCAACAAAATATTGTTTCCATCTGCATCTATTTCAGCCAAAGGCAACTCCACTACTTCCTTCTCTACTGAGTATTCCCAGTCGATGTCCAAGTAATCAACAGTCGAACGGAGTAACGAAGAATCATTCATTCTCAAAAAATCTGATTGATTTTTTGCCAATCTCACCACCGCTGGATCAAGGTCGACTAATGTAATATTCCCAATATTAGGATACTTGTGTAACTCTCGAACAGCCATGCCGTCTCCACCTCCTAGAACAAGAACCTCCAAATTTTCTTTCTCACCATTTACAATTTTATGGTATAGCATAGATGGATGTATCAAATTTTCATGATATCTATGTTCATCTCGTGAACTAAACTGTAAACCACCATTTAGAAACAACATTACATCATCTGTTTTCGCATTTTTAGTCAATACGACTCGTTGGTAAGGAGTCGATTCCTTATGGATAATCTGCCCTGTATATAACTGCTGTTCGGCAACATCTGCAATATCCCCGGCGAAAAACATTCCGACTAAACCTGTGACTGTAGCGATGGCAATATACACCCCAGTTTTTGTACCTCCATTAACTGACCTATCTGAATTTCGAGCCAAGAAAATATAAGTCAATAAAGCTACCGATAGATTAAGAATTGTAACCATAAATGCAGCGTGATAAATCTCTACTTTCCCAACAAGAAACTTAATCCATATAAAGGTTCCTATCGCAGCTCCCAAAACATCAAGGCTTATTGTCATCGAGATATTACTTCGAAACCCTACAAATTTTTTATTAATTGTGGCTATAAGAGGTTGTTCAAATCCTATCAGCAAACCGATAAGAAAAGATACCATGTAAAATATCAACTTGAAGTGGATAAATGCATACGAATACGCAGCCATGATAATCAGAGGGGAAAATCCTCCCAAAAATGAAAGGATAAGCTCTATTGTAATAAATCCTCTTAAAGTATTTTCCTCCTTCACAAACTGTGCCAGCCAAGCGCCTACACCTGTAGCTAATAACATCAAACCAATAACAACAGGCCACTGCTGCGCAGGGTTTCCTAGTATATTAGAGCTTAATTGCGCTAAGATGTATTCATCTACAATACAACACAGTCCACTGCAAATCAGACTGAAAGAAGTAAGAAATAATCCAACTTTGGGTGCATTTTCATTAACCATGAATAGAAATCAAACTTTCACTCAATACAACTTTATTCTCTTCTTGATACTCATGAGCAGTAAATATTCGTAGTTCACTACCTTCTTTTTCAACAGTTAACATCGTTCGTGCCGAAGGTAGATTTCCTTGCACATTAAATTCATGTGCCATATGAATCAGGGGCTGAGCTTCTATTTTTGCTTCCCACTCCGAAGTAAGTTGTTCATACGACTCGCTATAAGATTGTTCTTTATGACTAAACTTATAAGCAAGTTCATCACACGTAAAATCAAAGCCATTTTTAACGGATAAAATAGGTCTAGAAATCAGCTTATCTCCGCCGTATTCATTAGCTGCATCACATGCAAGCATTTCCGTCAAGCAAAAACCACTTTTCCGCAACTGCACAAAATGGCTAGTCCCTATTATTGCAGCATGCAAAATATAACCACCTTTTAGTTCAACCTCCTTCTCGCAAAAGATTTTTAATAGGCTAAGATCAACCTGCCCTATTGTTACTGCAAGCTCCAATGCGGCAACACTTACGTCTTGTATTTCACCTCGAATCATATGATAATTGCTGCAGTTAACCAAAATAGTGGATCACCCAATGGAGTATATTGATGCATTCCATGATAGTACACTGGGTCTTCAAAATAATACTCTTCTTCTTGATCTTCTTCTAAATAAAGCTCCTCTAGACCCTCAATTTGTCCAATTACTAAATTCTGTTGCTTAATGAATGAATTTAATTTCTTTCGCTGATCTTTTATCACTTCAGCTCCTTCTTGAATAATTGTTTCTACAATCTCTTCTGATGTGTAATCATCATCTCCTAAATCTTCCCATCTTGGTGCTGATTCTAAAATCAGATACATTTCATCCCATATCTTTCCTAGAAACAGTACTTCCGCCCACTCGTGCTCATTATCATCATCCTCTGGCATAAACCTACCTTCTTCTATGAAGGAAAAGAATATAAACTCTCTAGGGTCTAGACCTTTATAAACACTGACTGGAATTCTGTAATCCTCCCATCGTTCATCATTTAGATAATCCCACCAAGCCGTTTTTCCCGACCCTTTCAGCATATACTTCTTATACTTACTCATCGCAAATTTCCCCTGCTCTGGATCAACATATGCATAAACATCATACAACTTAATGTATTCTCTATATCGATCTCTGTAAGATTTAACCACCTGTCTTGCTTCATCAGTAGCCTCGTACACATATGATATATCGGACTTTGAGTAGGTAAATCCTAGTACTTTCTTTTCATCATATTCCTCCTTCTGAACAATAAATCTCTTGTCCTCTAGAAAGTCTATAGCCTTCTGAATATACTTCAACCTACCAGCAAGAAAATTCGGGAATTGAACTTTATCTTCGGTGATTAGGTACAAAATGTAGAGTGATTGAAAATTCAATTTCTCATCCTCAGAAAGCGTCCACATCTGCGGTGTTGCTTGCCCTACTTCTAATTCGTTGTCTTTCATGAAAGTATTTATTTCAACCTATTTACCACCTCCCATTCTAGTTCTACCACTTGATCTTTTGGCATTTGTTCCTGTGGACTTTCGTCCAAAGCCAGAGGCTTTTTTAGGCGTATTTGCTGCACGGAATGCTCTTTGTGAACTAGTGGGACTAGTTAATTTAGACTTAATACCTTTAGCTGCAGTTCTTTGTTTGGCTGCATTCTGTGACACACTCGTTGGACGAGTAGGTGTTGATGCCTTAGTTCCTGTGTAGGCAGCATTCCTAGCTGTCATCTTACTTCTATACTGTGCTGTAGTAGTTCTTTGACGCGGCGCGTATCCAGAATTATATCTTGAATTGTACCCTGCTCCGTATGACATTCTTGGTGAAAACAACCAATACATCATAAAGAAGGTCCCCACGTTACTACTTCTGTAATGCGTTCGAGGTCCATAAACCTCTTGGTTCCCTGTAGTTGTTAATGTTCCTGTATCTCCCTCTTTTGTAACGGTGACAGTAGCAATTGTCTGTTCTTCATCATTTTCCATTCCAGGCCTATTGATTACTTTGGTATACAGAGTAAACCCTTTAGTGTCTCCTCCATCAAATGGCTCTACTAAAATAGTATCTACTATGCCATTAAGATTTAAATCTAAATTGTTGATATCTTCTCTGTTTACCAAATCAGATAAAAACTGAGCATCCCATTGATTTTCACTCTCTCCTTCTTCAATTAACAATCTATGAAATTGCTCAAGATCGAATCCTTCAGCCGCTGAAGGTGCATTTTCATCTACATTAATGTTAACATTAACGTTGTCAGAGGAATTTGAACAACTTAGAAATAAAGCAGAAAATAATAGGCAAGAAAAAAGTAATGTAATGCGTTTCATGTTTAATATATTATTAGTTTAAACTAGTGTATAAGGGAGAAGTATTTCTCGTTTCAACAAAGATGGGCAATTAAGAGCATTTAAACAATGAAAATAATTGTATGTTGTTTAGTTCCTTATGTTGCGGTTAAATCGTCAGCTGAACTCGCAATTCTACCAAGTAAGTGATTTCTTAGATTAAAGTCCAAAGTTCAGAGAGCCGTTAGTCAATATCAAAAAATAAATTATGGAACAGTTACACTCCTTTCTGCTAAAGAATTCTCTTTCTACTTAAGTAATAATCTTATTAGTCTCAATGCCTTCCTCTTATTAACTCCCGTCCACGTCACACACAATTTTCCATCTTTTGTGTCAGCTAACCCAATGCCCTGCAGTACATGTGTGTCGGTCAATGAAAGTCTCGTCACTACCTCGTTATAGTACACCTTAAAATTTAATTCATCTGTTTTTTGCACCTCAAAATAATTGTCAAATGCACTGATATCTCTTTCCATTCCATCACAATCCGACTTTATTTCAGCAGTAAAATACAAGCCATCTTTGGCGTTCGAAACATACAATGAAGATCCCTGCACCTTTAGTTCTGATGGTTTTTCGTAACACCAATCATATCCCTCATACGATGTACATTCTTTAGAAGTACATGAACACAAGAACAGTGTAATAAAAATTCCTAGAATGTCATATCTCATATTTAACTAACAATTTTGAAATTAAAGGTCCAACAATCATATTCTGCGTGCAAGTTAAAACAATTACCTGCAAAATTAGTTATACATACTTTGATAGTATTGCTATCATTAGGCAGAATTAGTATTAGGTAGTTATGAGCGCTTCTCGTACACATGTTTTTTTTACTTTGATTTGGGTGTTAGCTATCAACTCCAGTGCGCTTGCTATGCTCAACGAAGCTGACAAGACTAAAATGCACCAAGACAAGGAAGGTGAGAAAGAAGTAGAAATTAATACGATTCAGTTCAAAGATTGGAAAAATCTTTTTGGGTTAAACCCAAAAGAAAACTACGAAGAACATTTAACATCCTTCCTTGGTGAAAAAAAATATTTACTACATCAATGGTCACCAGTAATTTTGATACGCCCCCCTAGGGTGCTGTAGTCCAAATTTCTAACAACATTTTATACATTTTCATTAGTATACTTTTATTACTAGCCAACATGATACTAGTAGGTAAATTAACAATTATATGAGTCAAAATAATAATACATTTATAAAAAATCTAAAAAGTGATCTGCCAGCAAGTGTGGTCGTATTCTTTGTTGCCCTTCCCCTCTGTCTAGGTATCGCTCTTGCTAGTGGAGCTCCACTTTTTGCTGGTCTGATCGCAGGTGTCGTGGGAGGAATAGTTGTGGGAACACTTAGTGGCTCGCACATTGGTGTCAGCGGGCCTGCTGCAGGATTAGCTGCAATCGTTCTTACCTCAATTGCTGCACTGGGAGGATACGAAAACTTCTTACTTGCAGTAGTAATCGGTGGAGCATTGCAAATAGTTCTTGGATTACTTAAAGCAGGAATAATAGGCTACTACTTTCCTTCTTCTGTCATAAAAGGTATGCTATCAGGGATTGGAATAATAATCATTCTGAAACAAATTCCTCACTTTTTTGGATATGACAATGACCCAGAAGGTGATTTTGCTTTTTTTCAAATCGACGGAGAAAACACTTTCTCCGAATTAATTAATGCCATAAATCACATATCCTTGGGGCCTACAGTAGTAGCCCTTCTGGCACTTGGAATTCTACTTCTATGGTCGAATTACCTTGTAAAAAAAGCGAAGATTTTTACAATTATTCAAGGTCCATTGGTTGCGGTAGTGGTAGGAATTTTATTCTTCTACGTCTTTGGCGCATCAGGTACCTTTGAAATAAATGCCTCTCAATTAGTAAGCGTTCCTGTTCCTGAAGATTTGAATTCCTTCTTGGGACAATTTGCACTTCCTAATTTTGCAGGAATCACTAATCCCCAAATTTGGATCACAGGTTTCACCATTGCTGTTGTGGCAAGCCTTGAAACATTACTATGTGTAGAAGCTACAGACAAATTAGATCCAATGAAAAGAGTCACACCTACAAATCGAGAACTACTCGCACAAGGGACTGGTAATATGCTTTCAGGACTGATCGGAGGGCTACCAATTACTCAGGTAATTGTAAGAAGTTCTGCCAATATACAAAGTGGTGGTAAAACAAAAATGTCAGCAATAATTCATGGGTTTTTACTGATAATCAGCGTTGTCTTGATTCCAAAATTATTAAACAAGATCCCACTTTCAGTACTTGCTGCTGTACTCTTTATTGTAGGTTTCAAACTTGCTAAACCAGCTAATTTCATTGCTATGTTCAAGCTAGGTTGGAAGCAATTTGTCCCCTACATTGTTACAATACTAGGTATTATCTTCACTGATTTACTTGTAGGTATCGTTATGGGACTAGTTGTAGCAATAGTAATTATCATAATTGAAAGTTATAAAAATTCGCATTTCCTTCACCTCGAAGATATATCAATTGGAGAAAAGAGATTTAAGATAACTTTAGCAGAGGAGGTTACCTTTTTTAATAAGGGGGCTATCCTAAAAGAACTAAACAATATTCCGAGGGATAGTCATTTGGAGTTGGATGTTAGACCAACAAGATTCCTTGATCTTGACATAATTGAAATCTTAGATAACTTTAGGCATAGTGCCATTGACAAAAATATTAATATCAAATTGGTATCAGAAAGAGGCACAGCAATAAATCCTGAATCCTTTGCTGGTTTCTTTAATTTGAGAAAGACATAAAATCGCGAAAGGCTGGGTGTTGAAATGCACTCGGCCTTTTTATTTCTTCCTTTTCTTTTTACTTTTTGCCAGCGGATTAAAGTCCACACATTTCTGTAGCCAGTATTCTAGATCATCGTCAGTGTCAAAGCCATTGGGATCAACAAATACATAACCCTTCATTGGCCGTCCAGTAAAGTCCATTTGGTGAGCATACTTCTTCAATATACACTCTGGATAAGCTTCCTCTCCTACCCTTGCCATTAGCAAATCAAGCTGTTTCTTCTTATCAAAATGAATTCCACAGAGCATCTTATCATCGACGAGAAACAACAATCCTCCCATCATCTGTTTATTGGTAAAATCTACCTTAAGCTCGACTAATATTCGCTTTATTCGCTCACCAAGATATTCGTCAAATGCCATTTTCTCTAACTTGTTATGGCAATTCAGTTTCGAAACCGATATCAATAGGTACTATCAATATCCCAAATTGCGTTTATGATAAAACCCCAAAATATGAAACAACTCTTAGTATTTGTGGCAATCTTCTCTCTTTTTTCGTGCCAAACTCCAGAAATCACACAAGACATCACTCCGTTAGAAAACATGAATCTTAAGTATTTCGGCTGGACTTTAGTTGACACCTATTTCGATGATCCTAAGGACAACAACGAAAAAACCAACTACCTCGATGAAATTTCAAGCTTTTCAAACATTGGCGACATCTTACCTTTTGGTCCTGAGGATGATATTCGAGATAGGATAAAAGAATTCGCTTCGAATGATGTCGAAGTTGTTTTGCATGTCTGGGATATATTCTTTGAAGAAGTGGAACAAGGGGGTGAATTAAGCGGGCTTATTTTTGGGTTAAACCCAAATTATGCAGAGCGATGGAAGGACTTTGCGATCTTGAATGAACTTGACGAGTTACAAGAAAATCTGCACAGTCTATATCTAGGTGAAGAACCGGCATGGAATGGAATTCCTGAAGAGGAATTTCAAATTGCGGCAGAATTTCTAAAGGAAGAACTTCCAGATGTTCCTATCCTTATGATCGAAGCCTATGCTGCAATTGATTTAATGTACGCACCCGCAGCTGTAGACTTTATTGGGTGGGATCATTATTTCATTAAAGAACCAGCAATTGACTCTGATTTTCAAAAGGAATTCACTGCAGTCAAAGATATCCGTAAAGATCATCAAAAAATCTATTTGATCATGGACGCTCATCACATTCCTTTGTTTCATGGATGGAATGGAATCAGTAAGAAAAGGTTAGGCACTATTGCAAGAGAATATTATGATATGGCAAACGCCAATAATGAGGTACAAGGTATACTTGGCTATCATTGGCCTAGTGGCTTTCAGTTTAGGAACACAACTGGGGCAAGAAATTTGCCAGATGAGGTCATGGAACAATATGAGCTAATTGGCAAAATAATTACTGGAAAATAAGACTTATACCAATTCTGTTTTAAGGTTTCACTTTATTTTCAAGAATTATTAAATCAAGTACAAGGCAGAAAACGCAAGGATAGCCTTAACTATCATGAGTATTTCTAACGAAGTAATTGCTTTTATAAACTTGAAAATATGCGAAATTCTAAAACAGAATTGGTATTAACCACTTAGTCCAAAAAAAATACCCAAGTAATCGAAAGACTATTACTAATGGCTAAAATTACTATGTAGCGTAAAATTCTAGATCCTGCCAATCCTTATTAGACTTTGCCTATCTCACCTATTGTATAATACAGGTTTAATCATACTTTTGAGCAACAGATGGACATTTTATATCTCTTACCCATACTATTTCTAATCGTAGCCCTTCTTTATTCGATGGTCGGATTCGGAGGAGGAAGCAGCTACATTGCTATCCTTTTGGCTTTTGGGATGGCCGTCGATGAGCTTAGAATCCTGGCATTACTCTGTAACATCGCTGTAGTTTTAGTCGCAAGTGTGAGATATTATAAAGCTGACCTTATACTATGGAGGAAGGTTTTACCAATAGTTATTTTCAGTATCCCGGCGGCATATCTTGGAGCAAAAATACAAGTGGAAGATCAACTTTATAATGTAATTACAGGCTTAATACTTCTTGCGGCTTCACTCTTAATGGTGGTGCGAAAAACTAAACTAAAAAGGAAGCAAAGACAATCTGAAAATGCTATGCTTTTGGCTATGGCTGGAATAGGGATTGGGTTTCTTTCGGGCTTTGTTGGAATTGGAGGTGGAATCTTCCTTTCTCCCTTATTATTTTTAATGAATTGGGGAAAAGCAAAAGAAATCAGTGCTATGTGTAGTGTTTTCATTTTAGTAAACAGTTTATCGGGCATCACTGGACATATAGAAAATTATTATTTGCTCGACACTAAGCTCACCATATCTCTGATTTTCTCTGTTATTATTGGAGGACTAATTGGTAATCGCCTGAATATAAAACAATTAAAACCACAATACATCAGAATTTTCTCCGCCATATTAATTGGATATGTAGGAATTAGATTATTGATTTTACAATGATTAATAATTGTAGATAAAAAGCTATTTTGAAATCAATAAAAAATATATATTTGCCCCCGCTTAACAAAGCATCTAACATCCGGTGAGGTGGGAGAGTGGCTTAATCCACCAGTTTGCTAAACTGACGTACTGGCAACGGTACCGGGGGTTCGAATCCCCCTCTCACCGCAAAATCATGATTCGCTACTTGCGAATCTGATGTAAAACAACAAAACCGCTTCCTGTTCACAGGTTAGCGGTTTTTTGTTTTACAGCCGAATTTTTAAAGAAAAATCATGAGGTTGCACCCATCCAGCATCTCAGGGATCAACGACCGCAGGGAGCTAATCCCCCTCTCACCGCAAAATCATGATTCGCTACTTGCGAATCTGATGTAAAACAACAAATCCGCTAACCTGTGAACAGGAAGCGGTTTTTTGTTTTACAGCCGA
>CALBVQ010000077.1 GCA_937969485.1 uncultured Saprospiraceae bacterium
CCACGCCTGCGCCTCAAAAGAACTGTTGAGCTCCCATTCTCTTTGCATTTTAAGCTCTCATCACGAAAACCTAATGCATAATTCGGGTTTAATAATTCTTGAAAATAAAGTGAAACCTTAAAACAGAATTGGTATAAGATAAGTGAAGGTGAGGAAATTGTAGCATGCTGGATTTCGGGTGTACAATTAAGTATGTCCTGCGTTTTTGGTGCTAGCATAAATAGGAAAGCCAATTCAAAGCAGAAGCAAAATACCTTTGTCCAGCAAGTTGATCAGTAAGACATGCGTGCGCGGCTATTAGAAATGAACAGTCTTCAAACAGATCATACCCTTTGGGCGGAAGCCCAATTTTCCCGCATTTGCTTCTTATAACAGACAGCCTACCCTTTGGGCGGAAGCCCTTATTCTTTTGTTCCCAACTTACTTCGCAACATGTACCCTAGCTTTGGGCGGAAGCCCTTATTCCATGAATCCCAACTTGCTTCTTAACATACACCTTACCCTTGGGCGCAAGCCAAACAAATACGAAGTGGACAAACTCAATTTCAGCACTTAGCTCACTTCCCTCCCCGTTTTCAATCCCTTAAATAGAATCATAAGGCCCATCACTAACAACCAAATTGCCTTGACATGAAAAACGGGCTTGTAGATCTCGAAACCATCAGGAATTCCCATGATAATTACAATGGGCGCTAATCCCAGTAGAACCGTGAACCAACCCAACCATTTACTTACGAGGTTCCAAGAGATGAATGCAGCGCCGAGCAAGACTAGTCCGACTCCTGAAAACACTCTTCCAAAACGCACAAAACATGTTACATAGTGATTCGTATATGAAATTTCATGCACAAATTGCTCGATTTCGGCAGGTGACATTCCAGCGGTCTGCCCTACTCCCCACGCGCCGAAGTTATAATAGAATGCATTGGCAATTGCTAATATGAATGTTCCAATAATCAGCACCCCCGCTCCAGGTAAAACAAGTACACTATACGGTTTCTTATTGAGTATAGAAATTAAAGAAAACAGCGCAACCCCTGTAATAACCCAGCCAAAAATATGAATTCTATACATCCATATCCAGTACCATACGGATTCGCCAACTGCCTCAAAATCCGTCGCAACTATGTATTCGCCAATATGATGTGTTGAAAGCGCCCATCCTAACCACAACATTAGTGCTGCAGCTACAAATGCTATCCCGGTTATTCTATGTTCTATGTCCTTAATCATTTTTATAGTTATTATCTCAATTAAGGCACAAGGTCTGCAATCAAAGAGAGATGAAAGTAACACAGGTTACACAGCATGTGCTGAGAAAGCTATACCTTCGCATTGTGAGTCACTTATCGCATTAATGGTAAACCTTTTCAAGGCGTAGTTATTACCTTTATGTAGCATGGTGGATTTTTAGGAAATCGTGCAGGATTATAGTTGATATTACATTAACAGAAATTAGGATGCAAAAATATTTAGAAGCTTTTTACAATTCATTTCTAGGCACACTAGACTGGACATGGAAGTCCATTATTTTCGAGGTGCCCTGGTACACGAACTATTTCTGGGGACTTATTGCAATCTCACTTGTGGTATGGGGACTTGAAATTGCGTTTCCGTGGAGGAAAAACCAAGCGATTTTCCGGAAGGATTTCTGGTTGGATGCAGGGTATATGTTTTTTAACTTTTTTATCTTTTCTATTGTAATTAGTGGGATTTACAAGATTCTAGAATTGGCTTTTACGGAAGTAAATATCACGGCTAAAACATTTGCCCTTTTCGATATTTCAGAATGGGCTCCTATTTTACAGCTGCTTGTCTTCTTTATTATTCTTGATTTCGTGCAATGGTTTACACATGTGTTACTGCACAAATACCATATTCTGTGGAGATTTCATAAAGTACACCACAGTGTCAAAGAAATGGGTTTTGCCGCACACTTACGATACCACTGGATGGAGAATATATTCTATAAGCCTTTAAAAACTTTCGGGGTGATGCTGATAGGAGGATTCGAACCTAGCCAAGCATATATAGTTCACTTTATAACGATTGCCATAGGGCATTTAAATCACGCCAATATCAAGATTACGTGGGGACCACTTAAGTATATTTTCAATAATCCTGTAATGCATTTATACCATCATGCATACACCTTACCAGAAGGAAAAAAAGGCGTAAATTACGGGATTAGCCTGAGCCTGTGGGATTATATTTTTAAGACTAACTATATTCCTGAAGATAGCGGGACGATTGAGATAGGGTTCAAAGGCGATGATGAATTTCCAAAGGATTTTGTGGGACAGAACTTATATGGTTTCGCAAAGGGCCAGAAATAACTTACTCCTTTGTACATATGGTAAGATAGATTATGAACGATAGAAACTTCATTCCTTTTGATAGAAAGTGCTTAGCAAAGCTAGAAAGTAGATTTGAAAAATTGTTTGAGCCTAGACTATTAGATGAGATTTGTCAGAGTGGTCAGCTGCGGCGCGTTTCGGCTGACAAGATTATGGTAGACATAGGGTCAACTCTAAGTTTTATGCCGATAGTGATTTCAGGATCGATCAAAGTGATGACAGAAGATAAAGAAGGGAATGAATTATTGCTGTACTACCTACAAGCAGGAGAAACATGCGCAGTTACAATGAAGTGTTGTGTAACCAATGCAAAATCGACAGTTCGTGCGATTACTGAATTGGAAAGTGAGATTCTGAGTATTCCCATTGAAAAAATGGATTCTTGGATGGAGCGGTACAAAAGCTGGAGGTCTTTTATTTTGGGGAGTTATAATGAACGGTTGAATGAAATGGTAGAATCATTTGACAATGTGGTATTTCATAGTTTAGAAGACCGCTTGGTCAAGTATTTAAGGGATAAAGCGAAGATTGGCAATGATAAAATTCTCCATATTTCACATCAAGATATTGCGGGAGACTTGCATACGACTAGGGTTTCGATCTCTCGCCTTATGCGAAAATTGGAGAGTAACAAAGTAATTGAGCAGCAAAGAAACAAGGTGGTTATTCTTTAGTTGTCTGGCCTTACACCTAGCGTACGGACATCTACTTGCTGCGAGAGAAGGAGTGCATCATGAGGTGAATTCACCCTAATCAGTTACTTTTATAGCTTGAGAGTTACACATCTTTGCCGGGGAAAATATAGTTAAACCCGAAATATGCATTAAGATATCTAGTACGAAAAACCTACTGCTTAATTCGAGTTAAAGAATGAAAGTAGTAAAAACAGAACAACAGATTAAACCATCGATATATGTCCGATAAATCAAAACATAAGCTAGTGAAAAATCGTAGAGATTTCGTTAAGAAATCAATCATGGTCAGTGTCGCAAGCTTTGTGGGATTGCCCGTTGTTTTTGCTAAGAATTTTCCTGAAGGGCTTATTCCAGCTGGAATTCTTGATGGGACCTTGCCTCCAGGCTTGATAGGAAAAAGTGATAAATTGATTGTCCTGAATGACAAGCCTATCAATGCGGAAACGCCAGCTCATTTTCTTGATGACGCACTTACACCGAATGATTTATTCTTTGTGCGAAACAATGGAATCCCGCCAGTAAAAGTAAATATTGAGAAGTGGACCTTAACGATCGAAGGAGAAGCGGCACAGTCAAGCAAGACCTATACCCTATCTGAACTCAAGACTAAATTCAAGCAGTATAGTTACAATTTGACTTTGGAATGTGGAGGAAATGGTCGAAGCGAGTTTTACCCGCCAGCCAAAGGGAATCAATGGAGCACTGGCGCGGTTGGTTGTGCGAAATGGACGGGTGTGCGTTTGGCGGATGTATTGAAGGATGTTGGATTTACATCCAAAGCTGTTTACATAGGATATTATGGTGCGGACACACATTTGTCGGGTGATCCCACTAAGGAACCGATTTCAAGAGGAGTCCCTATACAAAAGGCGTTGGAGGATGAATGCTTAATCGCTTGGAGTATGAACGACAAAGACCTACCGGTGCTTAATGGATACCCGTTGCGTTTGGTTATTGGTGGTTACCCTGCTTCAGCATCGGGAAAGTGGTTGAATAAGATTGTGATAAGAGACAAAGTTCATGATGGTCAGAAGATGAAGGCACCAGCTTACCGTCTGCCGTGTGATCCAGTTGCTCCTGGCACTAAGGTGAAGGACGCGAACATGTGCATTATCGAGAATATGCCAGTGAAGTCACTGATCACATATCCTAAGACTGGGGCGATGATATCGAAGGGTGACAAGGTAGAAGTAAGGGGTAAATCTTGGACGGCGGCAGAGCAGGTTGACAAGGTAGAGGTGTCGATTGATTTCGGAGAGTCATGGATTGCATGCAAGCTCGAAAAATCAGCCAATCGGTATGCTTGGCAACCGTATTCCGTGCAGATCGATTTTCCAAAGAAAGGTTACTACGAAGTGTGGGCAAGGGCTACAGACACTGAAGGAAGGAAACAGCCGATGGTATTACCGGGATGGAATCCGAAGGGATATTTAAATAATGCCTGTCATAGAATTGCAGTAAAAGTTCAATAATGAAGGGAAAAGAGACTGCTGAGTCCAGAGAGGGAACGACGGATAATTTATGGGGCATGTACATAAATCTGCTTTATGTAATCGTGTTGAGCGTGATATTGCTATTCGTTTATATGGCGGTGCGAACGGACATCGATAGCTACTTGAATCGAAAAATATACTCTGCGGAGGAACTCGCTGCGTTTCAACAGGAAGCGGAAGCAAGAGAAAGAAGTCGCGTGGCCGAAATGAATTGGGATAAAGTGGTCGATGGCATTCATATCAGGACAGGACTTCACGACGATGAAAATCTACAGATAATCATAGGGACCTGTACTTCCTGCCACAGTGCTAAGTTGATTACACAGAATAGCGCATCGAGGGACGGGTGGAAAAGTATGATCAGGTGGATGCAAGAAACGCAAGGGCTTGGCCAGTTAGGAAAGAATGAACCTGTGGTCTTGGATTACTTAGCTAAATATTATGCCCCTGTAGAAACGGGTCGGAGGAAAACATTGGATATGGCGGAGATCGAGTGGTATGAGTTGGATGGCGAGTGATAGCGCACATGTGGTATGTGTTAAGTTGGCTTCCGCCAAAAGTAGAGGTCTCGACAAGTGGGAGTAATACACTAAGAACGTGCAATGCAACTCAAGCTGTGCAGATTATACCCGAATTGCGGTGAACTTGCAATCTTTGGGCGGAAGCCCAAAAGAAAAAAATCCCATCAAAAAATGTAAAATCAGCGGATAAGCCCGACACATAGTTAAGCAGTCATCATTCCTAGTTTGGTGAGGCGTGTAAAGGACGGTAAACTTCCCGAACGCACAAATAAGCATGTACAGCATAGAAAAGGCCATCCTTTTCAGAATGGCCTTGCGGTTTTTGATTCATCTATTTTTGGACTAGACTAATTCTCCTTTTTCGCGCCTGAACATGTTTGCACACATTTTTTTGCACATTCCTTAGTCTTCGCAGTGGAAGAAGGAGCAGTCGAGCTTGCTCTCTCCTTCGACACAGCAGCTACTTTCGTTGCAGAAGGAGTAGCCGTTTCCGTACCAGCCGTTTTCACATTCTTGCACTCTTTCTGGCATTTAGCAGCTTGTTCTGGAGTACATAAACCAAGCTTAACCATTGCGGCACATTGAGCTGGGGTACATACTTTCTGACAAGTAGCTTCTTTAACTGTCGAGTTAACTGCGGCAGTTTCTGTTGCAACTTGTGCTTGACTAATAAATCCCATTAACATAAATAATGCCATAGGGAGAATACATTTAATCGCTTTCATAATATCATAATTTGTACTCAGTTCTGCTGAGAAACCAGTCGAAACAAAAAGTTTCAATGTAAAATTACCTGAATAGACATCTCGTTGCTGTTTTTCACTTGTTAGGAACTTGTTAAGCAGCTGTTAAAAATCTAACACCTTGATTATTATAACTTTACTTTGATGAAAATTCGCATTAGTTGAATAACAAAATACCGTATATTATTACTGCTTCGACCATAGCCATGTTGCTATTGGTACTCATTCAAGTGCAGTGGATGCAGCAGTCTCGAAAACTCATAGAAGAACAGTTCGATCAAAAAGTTAGTATGGCATTATGCAAGGCTGTTGATGAGGTTTCACTTGCAGAATCTTCAGAAGAAATTAAAATTGCTTGTAAGCCACAATCAGCTTTTGATTCATTTTGTTGTTCCACTCAATTGTCCTCCTACTTGGCCAATGATAATGTCAAGGAAGTAGTAGAAGATGCGTTGACATTCTACAACATAAATATGCCTTTTATACTTGAAGTATCATCAGTTCAAAAGAACATATGCATGACGAGTGAAGAATCCCCTGTTTATAGTTGTTCCTTAGCTCCTTTAATTAAATCAAATGATCATAAATTAAACATCAACTTCCCTGGTAAGACAGAATACGTATTGAAGGAAATGGGACTTATGCTAGCTTCTTCCATTATTATTCTATTCCTCATATTTGGTGTGTTCATATATGCAAACTACTACTTAATCAAACAGAAAAGACTTAGCGAAAGAAACAAGGATTTCTTCAATCACATGGCACATGAATTTAAAACTCCACTAACTAACATAGGATTGGCCGTAAGAATGCTAAGCAAAAAATCAGACGACAATCTAGTAAATATAATAAGTAGTGAAAGTCAACAACTCACGGAGCAGGTAGGTCGTGTACTAACTATGGCGAGTCTGGACACTGCAGATTTCGAGATCAATAAATCAAAGATTAATCTGTCATACTTTATTCAAGATGTCATCAAGAAAATGGAAATGCCATTGACAGATCAGAAAGTAGATGTACAAATAGACCCTCTTGATGAGAGTATTTTTGTGTTTGCGGATAAATACCATCTATGCAACGCATTCAGAAATATACTAGATAATGCGATAAAATACAATGAAGGAAAGCCAGAAATCAAGATAAAATTTCAAGAGCGAAATAAAAACATTCATATTCTGATAGAAGACAATGGGATGGGAATCCATAAAGAAGATCAAGAACTAGTTTTCAAAAAGTTCTATCGGGTGAAAGACGGAGACACATATAATAGTAAGGGATTTGGGTTAGGCTTGTCGTATGTGAAACGAATCATAGAATTACATAAAGGAGAAATTACCATATTTAGCGAGTTAGACAAAGGAACACGCTTCGATTTATCACTGCCAAAACTCTCAGATTGATCCATAAAGCAAATATATTAATCGTGGAAGATGATCTGAATTTGGGTTTCTTACTAATGGAAATTCTTCAGAACGAAAAGTACAATGTGCGCTTAGCAAGAGATGGAGCATCTGGGCTTTCACTCCTAAAGAAGATGTCATTTGATCTTTGTATTTTCGACATTATGGTACCAAAGATGGACGGGTTCAATCTTGCACATCACTTGAAGGAAATTTCGCCGAATACGCCCTTTCTTTTTTTGACGGCGAGAGTACTCAAGGAGGATCGGATAAAGGGATATAATCTTGGAGCTGAGGATTATATAAATAAGCCTTTTGATGAAGAAGAACTGCTGTGTAAGATCAATGTCATTCTGCGAAGGAATGCTTCTCATGAATCTAAAGTTGAGGAGCCAATAGAGTATAAAATAGGGAGTTATACGTTTGACGTTCAGCGAATGGAGTTGATTCATGATGGGAAAATAACTCGCATGACAGAGAAGGAAAGTAATGTCTTGAAACTTCTTTGCATTCATAAAAACAGGATTTTACGTCGGGATGATGCAGTAGAACGCATCTATGGAAAGCGCGACTATTTTTTGGGTCGTAGTTTCGATGTATTTATTTCAAAAATCCGCAAGCTACTTAGTCAGGACGCCTATGTAAGTATTGACAATGTCTATAAGGTAGGGTTTATACTAAATGTAAAGGAGCCAGTTGTTGAGGAGTAGGTGGAGATTAGGAATGATCCCATTTATTATTTCTCTTGATGTAATACCAATTCTGTTTTAAGGTTTCACTTTATTTTCATCAAGATCAATTCATTTGTTGTTAGTTCGTTCTGTCCCGCAAATCTTGATTCAATTTTAATCTTCCTTTTTGATAGCGGTTTCAACTTGAACTGAAGTTTGTTCTCCTTAAAAACAAAGAGAACTTGCTCTTTTTTATCAAATTTCCATGTAAAGTCTGCAAGTGGAACAGCGTTTATATAATTGTTATAAGTCTCGCAATATTTGAAATGTCCAAATCTGTCAAAGCCAAAGTTAAGGTAGTCTCCATGGTCAAAATACTTCATTTCATATTCTGCATATTCGTCTTTTGCCCATTCAGGTCCGTAATTCGTATGTTGAATTAGTCGAATTGTGTCTGACTTAAAAAATAGACTATCAATATTCTCTGAAAACCAATCGGTCTTTACAAAGTTCTTTTTCGAAAAGGTTTGCCCATAGAGATTGATGGCTAAAAGCAGAGTTAATATGGTCAAAACTGTTTTGTTCATTTTAATAGTTGCCGACG
>CALBVQ010000078.1 GCA_937969485.1 uncultured Saprospiraceae bacterium
CAGCCGTGGTCACCATCACGGTGAGCATCAAAAGAGCTGGACGTTCCCATTATCGAAGCAGTTTCAGCTCGGAGTAGATATCTTAATGCATATTTCGGGTTAAATCAAGTACAAGGCAGAAAACGCAAGGATAGCCTTAGCTATCATGAGTATTTCTAGCGAAGTAATTGCTTTTATAAACTTGAAAATATGCGAAATTCTAAAACAGAATTGGTATAAGAAGGATTAGAATTACTAAGTTTTGAATTACTTTTTGATTAAGGCTAAAAGCTGATCAATTTCCTTTTCATCTATTTCTGAGTCAATGATTTACATACAAAATGTATGATGAGCTTTGTATACAATTCATGCATCTAGCATGATTCATCGATAAAGGCCATTAAGCTGCCATAAATTGAAGGTATTGTGAATGATGGAATTCCATCTCCTCAGCCCCTCCTACCAAAACTTTCTCTGATGTGGATACCGCACATCATATATCTCTTCCACCATCTCCTTCATTTTTTCTCTCAATACATCGAGATTCTCCTTAGTATGACAAGACATAAATACATTTTCTTGTTCGTAAGTGTTCAGATAATTTTCCTTTAACTCTCCTTCAATCTCTGCTTTCGTCTCTGCATCCAAGTACTCATCAAAGTTTTTTGTTCTGTATAAATCCATCTTGTTAAAAACCATCAAGGTTGGCTTGTCCTCTACTCCTAGTTCTTTCAAAGTCTTCATTACCGTCGCGGCGTGCTCTTCGTGCTGGGGATGAGATACATCAACCACATGAATCAAAATGTCACTCTCTCTAGTTTCATCAAGAGTTGACTTAAAACTCTCAACCAAGTGATGCGGTAATTTCCTGATGAATCCCACTGTATCACTCAATAAAAATGGCATTGCCCCAAATACTACTTTACGAACCGTCGTGTCTAACGTTGCAAATAGCTTGTTTTCAGCGAATACATCCGACTTACTAAGTAAATTCATCAAGGTCGACTTCCCTACATTAGTATAACCTACAAGTGCAACTCGAACCATCTGCCCCCTATTCTTTCGCTGGGTTTGGTTTTGCTGATCAATCTTGGCCAGTCGAGCTTTCAGCAAGGATATCTTATCCCACACAATCCTTCTATCTGTCTCTATCTCCATTTCACCCGGTCCTCTCATTCCTATTCCTCCTCGCTGACGCTCAAGGTGAGTCCATAATCCTCGCAATCTCGGAAGCAAATATTTCATTTGTGCAAGTTCAACCTGTGTTTTCGCTTGGGCAGATTGCGCTCGTGAGGCGAAGATGTCAAGTATCAAAGATGACCGATCAATGATCTTTACCTTAACCTTTTCTTCAAGAATCGCCGTTTGCTTCCCTGTTAAATCATCATCAAATATGACGAGATCTATTTCGTTGGCCTCTACATATTCCGCAATCTCCTCTAGTTTCCCCGACCCTACAAAAGTTCTAGGATGCGGCTTGTCTAGTCGCTGCAAGAATCTCTTTTCTGTAATTGCACCAGCTGTCTGCGCCAAGAACTCCATCTCATCCAGGTATTCCTTGATCTGCAACTCTGTTTGATTCGGCAAGATTACACCTACCAAGACTGCACGCTCCGCCTCTTTCTTTAAACCTCGGGTCTTTTCGCGACCTACTTTCCAGTTATCACTCATATATTTCTCTTTAACCACAAGGAAGGATTCTGCTTTTGCTTTCCTTCCCAAATTTCAAAATGTAACACGGTTTCTCCCTGCTCATTTAGATAAATCAACCCTATCTGATCGCCTTTACCTACTGAGTCTCCTTTGCTTACAAGTACTTTTTCCAGCTTGGAATATACAGTATAGTAATTTCCATGTTGGACAATTACAATGTTTTCGTAACCTACCACTTGGTCAATTGAAACGATAGTTCCCGGATGAACAGCATAGGCAAAAGAGCCAGTTGAACAAGAAACATCAATCCCATTATTAGTGATCATTATTTCTTTAAAATTGGGATGTCGTTGTTTTCCAAAGCCTGCCACCACACTTCCGTTTGTTACTGGCCAAGGCAACTTTTTCTTTTTTTCTGAGAATTCTCCTGCTTCGCCAACAACCGCTACCGTTACTTCCTCACCTTTGAGCGATGCGATGATTCTACTCTCGATGGCTTGATTCAAGTTTTCGCGTTGTTTCCTTATTACTGCAAGATCGATATTTAATTGCGCTTCATCGTTCTGAAGTACTTTTAATTTATCATTCAAGTCTCGCTTTTCCTCCTCGATCAAGGCTAGTTGTAATTCTTCCTCTTCCAATAATTTTCTACGACTGGTGATCAACTCATTTAGTTCAGCAGTGGATTCATTTACTTCCTCCTGAGTTTCGAGTAGGTAATTGTATGATTCGACGCAATATGCTTTGTACTGTTTAAGATATTGCCAGCGTAAAAACGAGTCATTTATCGATTTTGCGTTAAGAATGAAAGCCCATTTGTTGTAACTGAGATTATAACGATACGCCTCATTGAGAAGATTATAATACCTTGTTTTCACAGTGTCTAGACGTGAAACTAAGTATGAATTCTCTACTTCATTGGAACGAAGATTAGCCTTTACTAGTTCCAGTTCATTACCGTAATTGTCGATTAATGCCCTACGGTTTTTTATGCGCTTGTTCATGGTATTGATGTCCTTTAAGGTCGTCTGTTGAACGGAAGCATTGCGATTAAGAAGTTCTGTTGCAGTTTCTATTTTTTCGATTAGCTCGAAGCGCTGACTTTCAAGTTCAGCACGAGATTGAGCATAAGGTTTTTTGGGGTTTAACCCCAAAAATAAAAGGCTACATAGACTTAAGCGAATAATTAGCTGGTACCTCAAATGGCGTTTCAAAACTAGGATCAATGTCAATATTTTGTGTCTGAATGCTCAAATTTACAGCAGTATTCCCGTTTTTAGCCATAATATCTCGGTTAAATGCGAGTTTAACTTCGTTGATTAGCTGGTGCCCGTTATAATCAATCTTTAAGTCACCTTGCTTTTGTGAGGTTACAGTGCTATTTGTGATATCCATCTGCGGGTTAAAAATATGAATGGCTTCTATCAATTCCCCTTTGACGCTTTTCGTCTGGGTAAGTGTAGAATCGTTCACCATCACAAGGTCGTCAATAAGGAAACTTCCTCCGATTAGTAACTGTTCGATATCTTGAAAGGTCAATGGTACGCCAGACAGAGTCTGCAATTTCGAGAGGTCTTCGATCATAACTTCTTTCTGTAATCGATTAAGCACCCAAATCGAATCTGGTGTAATTTTGATTCGAGCCGCCTCGAAACCAAATTTCTTAAAACTTCCCCATATCAATTCATCCTTGACCATGCGGAAAGTCCCATTAAAACCAATACTCATACTTTCAGATGCAAATGCTAGATCAGCATTGTATGCAAGGGTATTGTATTCAAGCTGATTACCTACGTAGAATTCTATCAAGGCAGAAGTCTTCTCCGGCACTTCTTCTACTAGTGAATTAGTGCTTTTCTTGCTAGCTGTACAAGATAAAATTGTAACACCCAAAAGTAAGATCATTAGATTACGAATCATATCTGTTTGTTTTCAATTTTAGAGATGAGCTCCTGACTGTCCGGATCTAGTGAAAGAGCTTTTTTCCATTTTTGAATGGCTTTATTTTTCTCACCTAGTTTCATGTAAATATCACCGTACAATTCCAATGAGACTAAAGTTTCATTGGGTTCCGAATCTAAGATCTTTAAAGCTGCATCGTATTCTTGCTGCAAAAACTTAGAATAGGCCATTTCAGTTTTAATTGATTTCCTAAGCTGTTTATTCTCGCTACTCATAAGCATCGCTTCTTGAAGAATATCAAGTGCGTCGGCAGGTTCATTTTTCCTATTCAAACTGTACGCATTAAATAGATAAGCTATTGCCTGATTAGGGAAACGAAGTAAAGCTTGGTCACTTGTTTTTTCAAGGTCGTCGTAAAGCTTCTGATCTTTTTGGATGTTCATCAATTGAAACCAAACATCAAATACAGAACTATTAAGCTTGATGGTTTCCTTATATGCGGAAATTGCAGCGTCCGTATCACCCATTGTGTTATAAATATCGGCTTGAAAGGCATGAGCCTTGGGATCATCCGGATACATATCAAGTAAATCAGAAGAAGCCAAAAGTAATTCTTGAGCTAGAGGCTCGTCATACTGTGCAGAAAGTATTTCCAACACTGGAATAAGTCCTGTGATTTTCTTGTCGATTGAAATTCCCTTTTGTGGGATTTCCGTGCGAATAGCCTTTACGACAGCGAGATTTTTACTACCACTTCCCGTATTTTGTAAGTAATCATCTACAGCATTACTTGAATCTTCTCCTTTGAAAGAAGCAAAGATCTTCTTGGCTTTTTTCGTCTGCCCTATCTTTACATAATAATTTGCGAGATTTAATTTATATCTGGCAATAGAGGGATATTCCTTTGTCAATTTTTCTAGTTGCTTAGCAGCATTTTTTTCATCTCCTTTAGTTGCGTAAATCTCATGAAGCTGCTTAGTAGTACTTTCTTGAATGCCCAGGTTTTTCTCCATTGATTCCAAGGCAGAAATTGCGCTTATTTCATCATTATTTTGTAGAAAAAAGTAAACAGCTCGTTCATAGAAAAATGGATCATTGGGATCTTGCTTTGTATAACTTAAATACGTTTTGGCTGCATCTTCCAGCTGTAAAGCTGCTTCATACGATTCAGCTAGCTGCATGTAGTAATACTCATTGGTAGGGTCAATTTTTACAGCTAACTTTCCATGAGAAATGGCCTTATCCATATCTTTAGTAACTTCGTAGCAACGAGATAACTGAAAATGAATTACTGCATTTTCTTTATCCTTTTTTACGAGCTGTGAATAAATCTTAATCGCTTCCTCGTATTGCCCGAGCACTAATTGGCGACTTCCCTCGAGAAACTGAGTTTCGATTTCTACTTCCTTTTCATCATATCGTTCAGACTCAATAATTTGAGCAGGTAACGAAAATGTAAAGAAGCTCAGGGAAATGAAAAGAAGAATCGAATATATATCTATGCGCATTGTGTCTATTTTCTACACCTCTAGAACGATTGTTTTAGTGTATTTAGTTGCAAATTAACGCAAAAATATAGGTTAAACTGTGGAGATAAGAGAAATTGCCAACTTCCCGACTAGAAACTGCTTGATTTCTTGACTAAATTCCATTTACTATCCCTTGATATTTTTTCCTGATTCATAGATACATCCTATTGTGGTAAACAGGACGAAGAACAGAATACTATATAATTCTACATTAGTTAGGATTCCTTCGATCAAGTATTTCCTATACTCTAAATCTATTGCACCGAAATCTTGATTAATCATAATTAAGGCAAAAGGATTGTATAAAACTGTCGAGGTGGCAGAGAAAGCTTGAATAAAGGCAATGATATACGTAAACACTCCTATTCCAAGAGATAGAATCACATTATTTGTTATGATCGAAATCATGAATTGTAGTGCGATTGCACCCAAACAAGAAATAAACGCTCTGGTAATAGTTTCCAGTAAAAAAGAAATGTTTGGTATATAATAAGAGAACTCGTATTCGGGCAGAAGTGAATCTAATCCATAACCGGCCAAAATTAGCAAGAGCCCTATTATAGCTGACGAAACTAGAATCAAGAAGCTAATTACTAATAGCTTGGAAATGTACGTCTGTGTCCTAGAAATATTCAAAGTGTACATAAATTTCCATCCATTAGCTTTTTCTTCTATATAGAAAATTGCACTTATCAAAAGAATCACAAAAGGAGCCATGACAAATAGAATGTAGATGGCAAGACCACCAATAAAAAATCTGTCCCATGGATTTTTACTTATTGCCACTCGATTATAGACATCCATATAACCTGCTACCAAAACGATTGCAATTACAAATGCTATACAAAACAACATCAATCCTATAACCGCTCTGGATCTCGACTTAATCCATTCCGCCTTTATCGATCTTATGAAATTTATAGAAGTTACCATCTTATCGCTTGGTTATATGCATGAACAATTGCACTAAATTGGGTTTCTCATCTACCACCTCATAAATATCTACTCCTTCGTTACAGAGTAATTTTATTAATTCAGGAATAAAACGTTTGCCTTGTCCTTTGACTTTAATGTGATCCTTATCGATGATTTCAGCTGCATTTCCAAGCAGAGAATCGACTTTTGCAACATGTGAACATTTCAGAATCACGCAGGATTCTTTTGCTTTTAACTCATTTAAATCCTCAATCGATCCTTCAAATACCAACTTTCCATCGTTTAGTATTCCAATGTGTGAAGCTACTTTTTCGATTTCGGAAAGCAAATGACTTGATAGAATTATGGTCTTTCCTTGAGACTGGAGATTTTTCAATATAATTCTCATTTCTTGGATTCCTTGCGGATCAAGTCCGTTAGTCGGTTCGTCTAGAATCAATAGTGTGGGATCATGTACCAATGCTATAGCCAGTCCAAGCCTTTGCTTCATGCCCATGGAAAACTTCCTTACTTTTTTACCTTTGGCATTTTCAAGGCCTACATCTTCTAATACTTTATCAACTCTGTCTCTTGAAACACCTCTCAGTTCACAAGCGATATTTAAATTTTGTCTTGCATTGAGATGATTGTATAATGAAGGTGATTCAATAAGTGAGCCTATTTCTTGATATAAGCTTCGATCTATTGCCACACTTCCTTTACCAAGAATAGAAATATTACCTTGTTGAGGTTTCAATAGACCAAGAATATTTCTCAATGCCGTACTTTTCCCAGCACCATTTCGCCCTAAAAACCCATAAATAGCACCTTCAGGAACCATGAGATTGAGTTCTTTGAGAATGTTTTCCTTTTGGCTGTAGCCAAAATGTAAATTATTTATTTGAATAGCTAATTCACTCATAATTCTTAAGTTCTTCTGTTGTTCTTCATTGTGAGCCATACTTTCTTCAAGAGGCGAGTGCTTGACCCATCAACTGTGTACCCTGCAATTGAGCAATTTAGAGTAGGGATATAAATCATAAACGACCCCCAAAAACCGTCATGGAAATAAGCCTTTTCACCGAATACTTCAATCTGCATTACACCAAGACGATAATCACTGTAGTTCTCATCTGCTTTTGCTAGATCGCTATCTAGAAAAACAGTTGGGCTAATCATAAGGTCTTTAGTTGCGTTATTAAGAAATACTTCATCATTCATAAGTCTAAACATGAATTGCGCAAGGTCTTGAGAAGTAGAAACCAATCCTCCACCGCCATATATATCAATGGACGCATCCCACTCAGTAGCATCATTCCTACCAAGATAGCAATGTGCAATATCGAAACTATCAACCTTACTCGGTTCTGCGGACTCGAGCCATGTGGAGTTCAATCCTAGCTTATCGTAATCTAACAAGATATCAATAGAAGCAGCAAGCGTTGTATCCAAAATAGTTTCAAGCGTTTCTCCTAATAAAATATAGCCTGTGTCGGAATAGTTGTATTTTTCATCAACTTCTCCTTTTTTCTGTCCAGCTTCTACAGCTATCGTTAGTTGCTCGGTTCTAGTCCATTTTTTCTGTGGATTCGCCATCACCCGCTCAAGAAAAGTACGCACTCCCAAGGCGTAATCATTTAATCCCGCAGTATGATTAAGACAATTTCGGATAGTTATTGTAGAAGGATTATATCCACCTTTTATAAGTAATTCAATGTGCTCCCGACTTATGTAATCTATGATTGCATCATCAACAGACAGGCTATCCATCTCGTGTAATCTCAAGATAGATGCAGCAACAAAAGTTTTAGAAACACTTGCGATTCGAAAGGGCTGACGAATTCCTAGTGCATCGGTCTTGTCTTTACTGTCATATCCCGAAACTCCAGACCAATCCAGATTAATATCAGGGCAGTAAACAGCTAACGAAGTGCCCGCAACAGCGTCAAAAGAGCCATAAACCGATTCGTTTACCAACTTTTGCAAAGTTGGTTCGAGTTGATCCCTAGTCACATTAGTATTCACGTCATTTCTACATGCTCCAAAAATGAGTACGAGCATTGTAAGGAGTGATACATAAGTTCTAGATCTTAACATTTCAGTATATATTTTTGTATTGGACCAAAGCTAGACAACTTGAATTATGCTTCATTGTAAAAATTCGTCACAAATTTTCAGGACGGAAACTCCTTAAACCTATATTCTTTAATAATTGAGCTGGAGTGTACGACGTAAACCCTTTAATCTCTTTAATGAAATGACTTTGATCGTGATAGCCGTACTTCACGACATAATGCATCCAATCTTCATTTCGTGTATCGTAAATCTCCTCAACTGCGGATTTGTATCTCTTAAGCGTCTGAAACCTTTTGGGCGTAAGCCCGGTATCTTTCTTAAAATACCTTTCTAAAGTAGAATATGAATATTTAGTAAGGCGCCTAATATCTCCCAGCGTGTAATTTTCATCTAGTTCAGAGCAAAGCTCTGATATGAATCCTTCATTTCTGGAAGTATAAACACTCATGAAAAATTCGTCTAGTATAGAGACTCTTCCTGGGACGTCCACCTCCCTTAATTTCTGCACCATAGTGGTAAAATCGCTACCGTAAAGATCTTCTGCATTATGAATGGGATTATTTATAAGTAAGTCGGCGGACTGCCCTAGGAAAGGAATAATGGAGGATAGTGCCCTAGGTTTAAATTGGACAATTACAAATGACTCAAGGGGTGACATATCCAATTTGACTTGTTCATGAATAAAACTGTAAACTCTGCTTTTGTGCACTTGAGTATGTACTCCTTGATAATAGTACGAGTAATGCCCTTTGAGAAGAATGATACATTCTGGTCGAATCCCTGGGTAAGCGATAATTTCAGAGTGGTTGTTGAATAGTTTATTTGCATTATCAACGATCCAATAGTGGTCGATATGCCTTTCAAGATCAGAATGATTAGGATAATACTTCATAATTCAATTAAACCTGAAATATGCATTAAGGTATCCATAACGAAATCCTAATGCATAATGGGTTAAAGATAAACTATTAGCAGGATTTTATGCGTCTGTAGTTATCATTCGGGTTAAACTATATTATGTAGCCCTTTTGGGCGAAAGCCGATTGGATCTTGAGCTAACCAAGGAGTGCATATGAAAATAAAGAAAGGCGTCTATTCTTTTGGTCGCCTACAGTATTAAAAGAAAACTACACTCGATTTAAATTGGTCAACCAAAATCATTTCTATAAATTTGGCTGTGAGTAGTAGTTCTACGCTGACACCTTTTCAGTGATTGCTATGGTTCGCAGAGTAAGTTGCCATTTTATCATGTATTTAGTTAATCATTCAGACCGTAAATTATGAAGTATATTCTTCCTTTCTTATTCATTGTGGCGCTAGCACAGACTAATCTTCAAGCTGAAATCTTCTTGGTGAACTCTCAACAAACATTCAATGAGGCTCAAAGTGACGCTGTGGCGAATGATTCAATTTTATGGGAAACCGGAGTGTTTCCAGACATCTATATGGAGATCACAAAGGACGATCTTTATGTGGGAGCGACAACATGGGGAGGTACTGTTTTTAATGGGTCATCTTATGTAAAAATCACAGGAGATTATGTGACTCTTGAGGGGTTTCAATTTGTAGGTGGAGATATAGGAACGAAGGACATCATCAATACTTACGGTGATTACACGCATTTTAACCAGCTTAATCTTAAGAATTACACGTGTTACAAATACTTAAGAATCCGAGAAGAATGTCAATATGGGAGAGTGACTTACTGCAATTTCGAAAACAGACTTAATCTGGATGATCAGAACATTCTTTCCATTTTGGTTGATGACACAAATCCAGGCTATCACAAGGTACAGTGGTGTTCTTTTAAGAATTTTGATGGGACAGGTAATGACCTAGGAATAGAACCTATTCGAATAGGAGTGAGTACCCAAGCAGACTTTATTAGCAGATCACTAGTGGAATATTGTTATTTTACACAGTGCAATGGAGATGGTGAGTTGATTTCTAGCAAAGCGACTCAAAATGTATATCGCTATAATACCTTTGAGGACAACCCCAAGGCTGAATTAGTGCTTCGTCATGGTTCTGAAGGGATTGTTTATGGTAATTTCTTTATCAATGGCAAGGGAGGAGTGAGAATTCGTGAAGGACAGGATCACTATATATACAACAACTACTTTTACGATATAAGTGATCGCCCTATTTACATCCAAAATGAGGATTCGGATCCACTGGACAATATCAACGTAGCATTTAACACGATAATAAATTGTGATGAAATGATATTGGGAGGAGATGGAAACGATAAACCGACAAATGTTGTAATAGCTAATAATATTTTTGCTGATCCTCAAGATGATTTATTTGAGGAGCAGACAGGTACAGAGACATGGTTAGGTAATATTGCGTTTGGAGGACTAGGGATCCCTTTGCCTGCTAGTGGTATTACGATACAAGATCCATTATTAGAGATTAATGCTGAGGGTTTTTGGGGTCTAGCCCCAAATAGCGCTGCCATTGATGCAGCGGTGGAAGGATATAAAGAGCTACCTCAATTTGATGGGATGGAAGTAATAGATACCGACATTTCCTTTGATTTAATGATTCAAAACAGACCTGAACTTATAGCAGCAAAGGATTTAGGTGCCAACGAATATCCGCACGATATAGTGATTGCGCCACATGCAACGGAGGAAAATACAGGACCTACCTACGATACAGATCTTGTTGATGCAACCACGCAAGATGAAGTCTTCTTAATCAATATCATTTCACTATTTCCTAATCCTGCCACTGATCAAATTGAGATAGACATCGTTCTTGAAACCACAATGAATATTAGTATTGATGTTTTTGATATGCAAGGCAAAATTTTACTTAACATCTTTAGTGAAGCTAGAGTGGCTGGCGAAAGAAGTATTACTGCAGATCTTACAAGCTTATCAAGTGGAGTTTATACAATCCGAGCAACTGTAAAGGAGTCTCACGATGGGATAGAAAAGTATCAGACACTAAGTTTAATTAAGCTGTAGTTGTTAGTATTTTAATACATTCATTGTGTGCTCCTAGAATAGCTTGAAGAAACTAGTCTTTCAAACTAGGCGGCTGCTAAAGTGTGAATTTCCCAAGGAAGATTAATTTGATTTTCGTTACATTGACGCGCATTTTTCTATTCCTACTTCGATAGTATACCAATTCATTCAGCAACAATCATATCATAGGATATTGATGTAGGCGCGAATTATCTTTTAGTTTGGTAGATCTAAAAAGAGAATGCCCTGATTTTTTCATCGAAAAAACCAGGGCATTCCTCTTTCCTTATCACACATCATAAGAAATTATCTCTGAATTGTGATCTTCTTAAATACACTGCTTTGTGCGAAATTCACTTTCACCACGTAAATTCCAACAGGTAATTGAGAAACGTCAATAGTAGAGTTATTCAGTTCGATCTGATTCATACTTCTACCCATTGCGTCATAAACTTCAACACTAAAGTCCTTGCTTACATCCGTCGATACAGTAACTAATGTATTTGCAGGGTTAGGGTATATCTTTACTTGTCCTTCAAAACCTGGCTCCGCAGTGGAAGTAGTTCTGATATCGTTCTGAAGGCCAGGTGTGCCCTTTTGATCTCCATCATAGTCATAAGTGTTGATTGAAAATATCCAATTAGCACCAAGATCATTATCTACTGAATTCATGACCGCATCGTCAACAAGAAGCATGAATGACACTTTAGAAGAACTCCCTGCTTGAGGCAGTCCAATCGCTTCTGCGTTATCTTTACATTCTCCTGAATTCTCATTTCCGATATATTCTCCGTATCCGTAGTCAAAACGTACTTCATCAACAAGTGAGCCATCTGCTTTTGCAATAATTACACCGTCAGGACAGGCATCATCTCCCGCATCTGAATAACTGCTTTCGTTATTAAAGCTAGGAGTTTTGTAGTCGTAGAAATAATCAAATTCATATCCACCTTGAGCATCTGGAATATTAAATCCAGAAAATACAGCATATGAATTCGCTTCAAGTGTAAAACTTCCTATCGTTGTAACATTTGAAGAACTAGACGCATCAGTTAGCGTCCAACCGTCCATAACAATTGCTTCATCGGTGGTATTATAAATTTCAAACCATTCTGTATGACCCTCATTTGGCTCCAGATCTGCACCTGCGGGGTTATTTGGAAGTGCTGCATCAAGTTGTTCTTGGGTAGGTTTTAATGGTCTATTGTAATACTCAGTAATGATCACTTCTCCTGTTCCGAAATCTGCTGGTGGAGGAGGCATCGAACCATCATTTGCAAGTCCTGGTGTTCCTATTTGACTTCCAGCTTCATCATAAACTATGTCTGAAAACACCCAGTTTGCTGCTAGATTATTATCTGCTGAGTTCATTACCGCTTCATCCACTACTAACATGAATGAAACCTTAGATGAACTACCCGCTGAAGGTATTCCAGTAGCTTCTGTGTTGTCTTTACAACTTCCTGAATTCTCGTTTCCTATATACTCTCCATATCCATAGTCAAAAAGAACTTCATCTACCAGTGAACCATCTGCTTTTGCAATGATTACACCATCTGGACATGAAGTATCTCCCTCATCAGCATAGCTGCTCTCATTATTGAAACTTGGCTTTTTGTAGTCATAGAAATAATCAAACTCTACACCTCCTTGCGCTTCTGGAATATTGAATCCAGAAAACACAGCATAAGATTTAGGCGCAATTGTGAAACTTCCTATCGTTGAAACATTGGATGAACTAGATGCATCAGTTAATGTCCATCCATCCATTACGATAGCTTCATCAGTCGTATTATACACCTCAAACCATTCAGTGTGTCCCTCGTTTGGAGAGGTGTCCGCTCCAGCAGGGTTATTTGGAAGTGCCGCATCAAGTTGTTCTTGTGTAGGTTTTAATGGTCTATTATAATATTCGGTAATGATTATTTCTCCTGTTCCTGGATCAGCAGGTGGTGGAGGCATTGAACCATCATTTGCAAGTCCCGGAGTACCTACCTGATTACCCGCTTCATCATATACAATATCAGAAAATGACCAGTTTGCTGCAAGGTCATTATCAGCTGAATTCATCACCGCAGCATCTACAGCTAGCATAAATGAAACCTTAGATGAACTACCTGCTGAAGGTATTCCAGTAGCTTCTGTGTTGTCTTTACAACTTCCTGAATTCTCGTTTCCTATATACTCTCCATATCCATAGTCAAAAAGAACTTCATCTACTAGTGAACCATCTGCCTTTGCAATGATTACACCATCTGGACATGAAGTATCACCCTCATCGGCATAGCTGCTCTCATTATTGAAACTTGGCTTTTTGTAGTCATAGAAATAATCAAACTCTACACCTCCTTGCGCTTCTGGAATATTGAATCCAGAAAACACAGCATAAGACTTAGGCGCAATTGTGAAACTTCCTATCGTTGAAACATTGGATGAGCTAGATGCGTCAGTTAATGTCCATCCATCCATTACGATAGCTTCATCAGTTGTATTGTACACCTCAAACCATTCAGTGTGTCCCTCGTTTGGAGAGGTGTCTGCTCCAGCTGGATTGTTGGGAAGTGCTGCATCAAGTTGTTCTTGAGTTGGTTTTGCTGGTCTGTTGTAATATTCAGTGATAATAATTTCTCCTGTACCAGTAGTAGATGGAGGAGGAGGTAAAGAACCGTCATTAGCAAGTCCTGGCGTACCTTTTTGAGATGCAGTCTCATCGTATGTGATTGTTGAAAATGACCAATTTGTAGCAAGGTCATTGTCCGCTGAGTTCATTACAGCAGGATCAACACTTAGCATGAACGATACTTTAGATGAACCACCAGCTGCAGGTATTCCTATCGCTGCTGCATTATCTTTGCAGTCTCCAGAACTCTCATTACCAATATATTCACCATATCCATAGTCATACAGAACTTGATCTACTAGTGAACCATCTGCCTTTGCAATTACTACACCATCTGGGCACGATGTATCTCCTTCGTCTGCATAGCTACTTTCATTATTGAAACTTGGTTTCTTATAATCGTAAAAGTAATCAAACTCTACTCCGCCTTGCGCTTCTGGAATATTGAAACCTGAAAACACCGCGTACGATTTAGGTGCAATTGTGAAACTTTCTATTGTTGAAACATTTGACGCACTTGAACCATCAGTTAAGGTCCAACCATCCATTACAACTGGTTCATTAGTTGTGTTGTAAATTTCAAACCATTCCGTATGACCCTCATTTGGTGAAGTATCAGCACCTGCTGGATTGTTGGGAAGTGCTGCATCAAGTTGTTCTTGTGTAGGCTTGGCTGGTCTGTTGTAATATTCGGTGATAATAACTTCACCAGATCCCTGAGCAAAAGCGCTAAAAGCGATTAAGAGGAAAAACAAATGTAAAATAACTCTCATAGGCAGTAATTGTAAGGTTAATTTTTAATTTAATTAAAGATTGAATTGTAGTCCACTAGCAGCAATCTTGAGCTTAAGAGATAAAAACCTCCAAAAAATCTAGACTTGGCTGAATACGTAAGCTAGCTGTATGATTTTACAAAAAGTTGGTTGACCAGCTTTTGGTTGACCAATTTTCAATGTTTAAAATTAGCAATTTTATTTGGTTAACCAAATAATTGAAAAAAAGAAATTCTGAAATTCCACAGATTAAAGAAGATAATAAGTTGATTTCGATATAAATTGCACAACACTAATCTGATACTTTGCAATCCTTTATACCAATTCTGTTTTAAGGTTTCACTTTATTTTCAAGAATTATTAAATCAAGTACAAGGCAGAAAACGCAAGGATAGCCTTAGCTATCATGAGTATTTCTAATGAAGTAATTGATTTTATAAACTTGAAAATATGCGAAATTCTAAAACAGAATTGGTATAAGTGCTTAGTGCTCGATGGGCCTTGTGATTTATCCCGAAATATGCATTAAAATATCTATTTCGAACTCCAATTGGTTAGACAA
>CALBVQ010000079.1 GCA_937969485.1 uncultured Saprospiraceae bacterium
GCAAAGAGAATGGGAGCTCAACAGTTCTTTTGAAGCGCAGGCGTGGTCACCATCACGGTGAGCATCAAAAGAGCTGGACGTTCCCATTATCGAAGCAGTTTAAGCTCGTAATAGATATCTTAATGCATATTTCGGGTTTAAGGTTTTACTTTATTTTCAAGAATTATTAAATCAAGTACAAGGCAGAAAACGCAAGGATAGCCTTAGCTAGCATGAGTATTTCTAACGAAGTAATTGCTTTTATAAACTTGAAAATATGCGAGATTCTAAAACAGAATTGGTATAAGACTATGTCTGCGTTTTCTGACTTGAGCTCATGATAAATACACTTCGATTTTTTTTACGACGATATAAAAGCAAATTGGCATTAATTCTAGATACATGCCTTTCGAAGCATATTATTTTTAGAGACTCCTATAAGATCATAAATCGTAAGAACTAAAAAATGCAGGATTCAAAGGCATAACATATAATTACTGCCGTAGAATCTAGTTGTCAAACAATTTAATTTCTATACTTTTAGCTAAAAATGTAAAAAGTGCTCAAACACAATTTTAACTAGCTACAAACTCGTTATGAAAACCTACAAGCGATAGTCATCTATGAATAAATACCTAATCCTTTTCTTGTTACTAGTGAATAGCCTATGCAATATATTTTCTCAAGAGTTCACGCTGCAGGATACCTTGAGAGGAAGTATTACGGCTGAAAGAGTATGGTGGGATCTCACACATTATGAATTAAGTATTCAGGTCAATCCTGAAAGTAATCAGTTGTCAGGAAACAACATCATAAGTTATACGGTACTTGCTCAGGATTCTATCTTACAACTCGATCTGCAAGATACTATGCGTATTAGTAATGTGGTTCAAAATGGAGAACGGCTAAGTTTTTCAAGAAACGGAAATGTATATTTGATTTATCTTAATGATAAGCAGCCTTTGGGTTCAACCCAAAAACTTCACGTATTCTTTAATGGAAAGCCAAAAATCAGCAAACTCCCCCCTTGGGATGGAGGAATGACGTGGGCTTTCGATGACAATGGAAATCACTTTGTTGCTACGTCGGTGCAAGGTGAAGGCGCAAGTCTATGGTGGCCTTGTAAAGATCATATGTATGATGAGCCAGATAGTATGAAAATGCATATTACGGTTCCAGCAGGACTGATGGATGTCAGTAATGGTCGGCTGACCGCGGTTGATTCACTTGAGAATGACTTGGTACGATTTACATGGAACGTGACGAATCCCATAAATAATTATGGTGTAAACATTAATGTGGGAGATTACACCCATTTTAGTGAGACGTATGAGGGACTTGATGGAGATCTTACGTGCGATTACTATGTGCTGAGTTACAACGAAAACAAAGCGAAGCGTCAATTTCGACAAGTTCCTATGATGTTGGAAGCATTTGAGCATTGGTTTGGTCCTTACCCGTTCTATGAAGATGGATTCAAATTGGTGGAAGTACCCTATCTTGGGATGGAACATCAGAGCTCGGTGACATATGGAAATGGATATGAAAACGGATATCGAGGTAGAGATTTAAGTCGGACAGGCTGGGGAAATAAATTTGATTTTATCATTATCCATGAAAGTGGACACGAGTGGTTTGCGAACAATATCACGAATAGAGATATTGCGGATATGTGGATTCATGAATCATTCACAGCATATTCGGAGTCCTTATATCTCGACTATCATTTTGGCAAGGAAGCGGGAAGAGAATATGTACGAGGAACGAGAGCTAACATCAAAAACGACCGACCGATCATAGGCTATTATGATGTAAATCATTCTGGTTCGGGCGATATGTATTATAAAGGTGCGAATATGCTGAATACGATTCGCTCGATTATAGGTGACGACGAGCTGTGGAGAGAGATATTGGTAGGGCTTAATGATACTTTTCGGCACAGCACGGTTACAACTCAACAGATCGAGGAATACATTATCAATAAAAGTAAGTATGACTTAAAGTCGACCTTTAATCAATACTTGCGAACGGCAGATGTTCCTATTTTGGAATGGGAAAAAAAAGGTGATGCCTTGTGGTTTCGATGGACTAATTGTTTGATCGAATTTAATATGCCAGTGGAACTAAACAGTACAAGAACCAATATTAAGATCTTCCCTACGACGGATTGGAATTACATCGAGATCAATCCCAGTGAAAAACGGTGGGCGATTGACGAGAATTATTTTGCGGGGTTTAAAAAGGGGAAGAAGGACTAGAATAAAATGGGTGACTAGTATTTATGCCATTTAAAACCAATGAATCATTGTGAACTTGGTATTTAAATCGGTAAGGCTTTTATCAAAGGGCATCACACAATTTCGGTCTCGGAGATGAAACCAAATCACCAAACCAAATCGGAAGATATCGCATAGTTTGTTCAAAACTGTCATCGAATGTTGTATAGAAAAAGACGGTGGCTCATTGTAAGTGAATTGAAAGAAATATTTCGCTTAAAGACAAATTAGCAGCGAAAAACACGTAAAGATTTTTACGCAAGGGAAAAGGACTACATCGAAATCCGTCACAATAAGAAGCTTTAGGAAATGGACGAGATCATTCCCTACTCCCTACGTACTCATTCAATATCGTTAACTCACGCTGTAAACTATTGATCTTTTCCAATAACACATTCTCCGTGTACTTGTCGGCTGAGTCTTGGATTGATATGGACGCTACAAACTCCCATATTTCTAGAATATCCCGTCCTGGCATCGTGAAGGTTTTGTAGTGCGGATTGTCTGATTGCAGGTAAATTTCCCCGTCCTCTACTTTTACTATTCGTTTGAACACGATTCCCTCGTCTCTAGAAACGACAATGTATCGACATCCCAATTTTATTTTAGTAACTGCATCAATATACTCTCCTATTACGTACGAACCGTCAATTATAGGCGGCATCGAATCTCCCTTGATAGGGAAAGCTCTACAATTAATGGCTTGGGGCAAGAATGGCAAGTATAGATGTTCTAAGTTTTCAATGTACTCCGGGTCACTGTAATTCCCTAGATATCCTGCACTCGCGTCTTGGGGGATAATTTCTATGACTCGATCTCCATTTACATCAATCTGTATCGGCATAATCATGCTACTCTGATTAATGATTTCATCGTAGTTTTCTTCGTTGATTTCCGTGGTCAACAATAAGTCAACTGAAATTTTAAAGTAACGCGAGATACGTAGCAAGACCTCTATACCTGGGTCATGAATCCCCTTTTCATACTTGGCCAAATTCGACCGACTGAGCATCAGACTATCAGCTAGCTTGACTTGCGAGAGCTTCTCTTTAGCTCGTAGGAACTTTATATTTTCAGGCAATTTATTCATTGTTCGTATTTATCACACAAATAAACATTAATTATGTGATAAATATACTCAACTTTACTGGACTTTCAAATCATTTAAAAATTCTTTTTTTGAAAAAGTCGATCGTTCATTTAGACTTGGATACCTTTTTCGTTTCTTGCGAAAGGCTAGCCAATTCTTCACTAAAAGGTATCCCGCTAATTATTGGTGGGTCGAAAGGGCGTGGTGTAGTAAGCTGTGCATCGATAGAAGCTCGCAGATACGGAGTGAGATCAGGGATGCCACAGTTTATGGCGAATAAACTATGTCCACAAGCTAAGGTGATTAAAGGAGATTACGAACTGTATTCTAAATGCTCCACTCTAGTTACCGACATCATTCAAGACAATGCACCGGTGATGGAGAAGTCCTCCATTGATGAATTTTACGTCGATATAACAGGGATGGATAAATATTTCGGCTGTCTGAAATGGACAACAGAACTCCGCACAAAAATCATAAAAGAAAGTGGGCTACCGATTTCCTTTGGGCTGTCTATCAATAAGACGGTTTCTAAAATGGCAACTAATGAGGGGAAACCTATGGGTCAATTAATGGTAGAAGAGGATGAAGTGAGGTCTTTTATGAATCCCCTACCTATTATCAGGTTACCCGGAATTGGTCCTAGTACGTTTCAAACACTCACTAGAATAGGTATTCGCAAGATTGAAACCTTGGCTGAAATACCCAATGAGGTTATGCAGAAATTGCTAGGAAAATCAGGTCTTTCGATCGCACAAAAAGCCAAAGGAATCGATTTTTCTCCCGTAAAACCCTACCAAAAACGAAAAAGCCTATCGAAGGAAAGAACTTTTCAACAAGATACTATTGATAAGAAAATGCTTCACACGCTTCTGGCAGGAATGGTAGAAGATCTATGCTATCAGTTACGATCTGAAAAGACATTGACCGCCTGTATTACTGTAAAAATCAAGTATACCAATTTCGACACACATACTAAGCAAGTGACCATTAGTCATACGGCTTGTGACGTAACGATACGAAAAGCTGCCTATCAATTGCTACACGATGTCTATCAACGAAGAATGCGCATTCGGCTTTTGGGTGTGTCTTTTTCGAAACTAGTTAATGGTTTACACCAGATCAACTTGTTTGACGATACACCTGAAAAGATAAACCTGTATCAAGCGATGGATGGGATTAAGAATAGATTTAATTCGGGCGTGATTCAGTGGGGTACTGGGTTTAAACCCAAAGAAAAGGAAGTAGCTACTGCTAGTGCTCCTGCAGTTACGGATGCTACGCCACAGTTCAAATTTAAAAGTAGTGCACATTTATATGAATCAGTAGGAGGACGCTAAACCTACCATCAAAAATCCAATTAATGTATCTGAATTGTCACACACAATATTCTCTGCGCTATGGAACGCTCTCTGTACAAGACTTAGTAAAGCAAGCAAAAGCATGTGACATTGAAGTCTTGGCAATTACAGACATTAACAACACTACCGCTGTATACGATTTTATTCTAGACTGTTTAGAACACGATATAAAACCGATTGTGGGTATTGACTTTAGGACGAGTAACAAGCAACATTTCATCGCCCTTGCAAGAGATAGAGAGGGTTTTAGGGAAATGAACGAATTACTCAGTTTTTCCAATATCAACAAAACTCCACTCCCTGAGACTGCACCAGAATGGAATCATGTAAACGTGATATACCCTTTTGGCCTTGAGCCAACCCCCTTAAGAGAACACGAATATGTAGGCATACGAATCGATCAACTAAACAAACTCAAAACCAACAAGCTGTATTCCCGTCAAGAAAAAGTCGTCATTCTTCATACCGTAAGTCATGCCTCGCCTCAGCATTACGGGCTGCATGGAGTGATGCGAGCGATTGATAACAACATACTACTCAGCGATCTTACCCGAGAAGACGTGGGCTCACGAGCTGACATTATGATGCAAAAAAAAGATCTACTCGATAAGTATGATTTCTTCCCCACCATCGTACACACGACCAAAAAAGTGATGGAGGATTGTAATTTCACCTTTGATTTCGACACACCGAAAAACAAAAAAACATATACCAATACACGCTACAACGATAAAGTTCTACTGACCAAGCTCGCACTGGAGGGTATGAATCGTAGATACGGCAAAAACAATCAAGAAGCAAAACGAAGGGTGCTTCACGAAATAGAAATTATTCACAATCTAGAATTCTCAGGCTATTTTCTCATTACCTGGGACATCATAAAATACAGTATGACGAGTGGGCATTATCACGTCGGAAGAGGAAGTGGAGCGAACAGTATTGTAGCGTATTGCCTACATATTACAAACATATGCCCCATGGATCTCAATCTGTACTTTGAGCGATTTCTGAACCCGGAACGTAAGACACCGCCCGACTTTGACATTGATTGGTCATGGCAAGATAGAGACTCGATTCTACAGTATATTTTCACGAGATTCGATCAGGACAAGGTAGCGTTCGTTTCGACTTTGGGGTCGTTCAAACATAGATCTACGTTTAGGGAAATAGGCAAGGTTTTCGGGCTAGCGAAAGAAGAGCTAGATCATCTAGCAAAGACACACTGGAACGCGCATCGTAAAAATGACGTAGTGCGAAAAGTCCATAAATACGCTCAGCAGTTAGCCGGTTTTCCGAATCAGCGAAGTCTACATGCCTGTGGTGTTATCGTTTCAGAAGAACCACTCACCTACTATGCCGCTCTAGACATGCCTCCCAAAGGCTTTCAGACGACTCAATTCGACATGTACACTGCAGAGGAAATTGGCTATGAGAAGCTAGATATTCTATCACAGAGAGGTATAGGGCATATCAATGATGCGGTCGAAATCATCAAAGAGAATAAGAACATAACTGTACCCATCGAAGAATTTTACACCTTCAAAGATGACCCCAATCTCAATCAAAACTTAGCGAAAGGAAATACACTCGGCTGTTTCTATATAGAAAGTCCGGCAATGAGGGGTTTACTGCGACGATTAAGGTGCGAGAACTACCACACCTTAGTTGCCGCCTCGTCTATTATCAGGCCCGGAGTCGCTAAGTCAGGGATGATGAGAGAATACGTTTTCAGACACAACAATCCTGACAAATTCGAATATTTTCACGATGTGTTTAAAGAGCAATTACACGAGACATATGGAGTGATGGTATATCAAGAAGACGTGATGAAAATAGCGCATGCGTTTGCGGGCTTGGATCTTTCGCATGCGGATATACTTCGAAGAGGGATGTCAGGTAAATCGAGATCGAAAAAAGAATTCTTGAAAGTCAAACAACAGTACTTTGAAAATTGTAAAAAGAAGGGTTACTCGGACAAGTTAACGGAAGAAGTGTATCGACAGATAGAGTCCTTTGCTGGTTACTCGTTCTGCAAAGCCCATTCAGCCTCCTACTCTGTCGAGAGCTACCAAAGTCTATATCTGAAAACCTACTACCCTATCGAATTCATGGTTGCAGTGATCAACAACTTTGGCGGGTTTTATCGAACCGAAGTGTATGTCCATGAGGCGAGAATGGCTGGAGCAACAATACAGCCTGCCTGTATAAATACCAGTAATAATCTAACATCTGTTCAAGAGAAAACCATCACGCTAGGCTTCATTCACATCAACAACATTGATGCAAAGACGAAGAACGCGATGACAAACAGTCGACAGACTCACGGTCCTTACAAGAGCCTCATTGACTTCATCGAACGAGTTCCTATAGGAATAGAATCCTTGCAAACATTGATTTTTGCGGGGGCATTTCGATTTACGGGAAAGTCAAAAAGTAAATTAATTATCGAAGCTCGAATGTTATTGTCGGATTATAAGCCTGATCTTGTTAACACGAGACTATTTGAAATCCCGTCTCCAGAATATAATCTTCCTGATCTTCCGCATAGTTATCTAGAGGATGCCTACGATGAGCTTGAACTTTATGGATTCCCTGTTACGTGCTCACCATTTGACCTGTTGCAAACTGAATATCGGGGATCGCATATGGCGAAGGATCTCGTGTCTTGTAAAGGGAAAAGAGTGCGAATGGTCGGTTACTTGATCAGTAGAAAAAATGTACCTACAAGTCAGGGGAATATGAATTTTGGGACGTGGATAGATGTGGAGGGCACGTACTTCGACAGTACGCACTTTGCTAAGTGTTTGACTCAATATCCGTTCAGTGGTGGCGGTTGCTATCTACTAGAAGGAAAGGTAGACATAGACTTTTCTTTTCCCAGTCTGATGATTGAAAAAATGGGACGATTGCCCTTTATGGCAGATCCTCGCTATGATGATCAAGAGCAAAAAAAATTCGATCAGCGAAAACGCTTTAAAGAAGATTACAGCGGAACTCAACGAAAACCATATCCGTCAGAACAACAGATAGGGATTCCGAGAAAGAAAATGGAATGATGTGGGGCAAGAGCATAGAACAAGTTAACATTTGTAGAACTTGGTGTATGAATCAACTTTCTAATAAGAGATAATCCAGCTTCTTCTTTTTCGAACGATTTATGAATTAGGTTTTTGTGATGAGAGTTTAAACTAAAACTATTTATTAGAAAAATTATTAGGTCTTGAACTTCCTGTGAAATATAGGCTTGGTCAATTTTTACTCAATCGATCTTATTGCATATTTCGGGTTAGAATAATGTAGATTATTGCATTTTTCCTTTTGGCTTGACCCAAAAGAAAGAAAAACTCAAGGCTGGTGCTAGCAATTTCTAAAATCACTGCATTTCAGCTATTCCGTCAAAACTCGCTGAATC
>CALBVQ010000080.1 GCA_937969485.1 uncultured Saprospiraceae bacterium
CCATTATCGAAGCAGTTTCAGCTCGTAGTAGATATCTTAATGCATATTTCGGGTTAAAGCAAGTACAAGGCAGAAAACGCAAGGATAGCCTTAGCTATCATGAGTATTTCTAACGAAGTAATTGGTTTTATAAACTTGAAAATATGCGAAATTCTAAAACAGAATTGGTATTAGTTATGCCCTAGGAGCAACAACCTATAGCATCACCTATTCAGAAGGTGATTACAATTCTTTTCTAAGTCTAGCTACGGGAATGTGCAATTGTTCACGGTACTTTGCTACCGTTCTTCTAGCAATGCTATAACCGCTAGCCTCAAGCAAAACTTTTAATTTTTCATCGGAGTGTGGTTTTCGCTTATTCTCTCGAGCTACGATATCTTTCAAGATATTCTTAACCTCTAAGGTAGAGACTTCCTCTCCTTCTTGAGTTGTCATCGACTCAGAGAAAAACGACTTAAGTTTCCGTGTACCGAACTCTGTTTGAACAAATTTACTGTTTGCTACTCTAGAGACTGTAGAAATATCTAGTCCAGTGATTTCAGCAATATCTTTAAGGATCATTGGTTTCAATCGTCGATCATCTCCTGTAAGAAAGAAATCATATTGAAATTGCATGATAGCATACATTGTTGAATATAATGTATGATGACGTTGTTTAATAGCATCAATAAACCACTTAGCAGAATCTATTTTCTGCTTGATGAACATAACTGCGTCTTTCTGCCCTTTGCTAGATTTCTGCGCTTTATTTGCATCCTTATACGTCTTTATCATCTCCACATACTGATCGTTAATCTTTAGATCAGGAGCATTCTTATTATTTAGGGACAATTCAAGTTCGCCGTCTCTATTCTTGATGTAGAAATCAGGAAGTATATACTGTGTTCTTGAAGGAGAAACTTCCGCCACCGACATTGCTGGTTTTGGATTAAGTTTGATAATCTCATCGATCGCTTCTTTCAATTCTTCGTCATTTAAGAACAAGTTCTTTTTTAATCTTTCGTAGTGCTTTTTAGTGAATTCTGTAAAGTGATTATCGATAATCTTCTGAGCGAAAATAAATTTCTTCTCAGGATATCCCTCCATATTTCTAATCTTGAGATTCATTTGTATGGCAAGACACTCTTGAAGATCTCTTGCTCCAACTCCTGGCGGGTCGAATTTTTGAATTCTAGCTAAAACTAAAAGGACCGTTTCTTTATCCGTCTCCATGTTTTGAGAGAATAGTAGATCATCGATGATCGCTTCTGGATCACGTCTCAAGTACCCATCTTCATCAATAGAACCTATCAGCTGGTCTGCAATAATTTCTTGTTCTTCACTTGGAAAATCCAACATTCCCAGTTGTCTTTCTAGATAATCATGGAAACTATTTTGTACAACAACAGGAGCTTTGTAATCTTCGTCTGAATGACTGAAGGTATCTTTTAATTTATAACTCTGAGGATCATCTTCGATATATTCATTGATGTAATCATCAAGTTCAAAGGCCTCTTCTTTATCATCAGCATTCGCTTCAAGATCTATAACTTCTGCATAGTCGTCATTTTCTTCCAGTGCTGGATTAGTTTCCATTTCCTCTTGGATTCTTTCTTCGAGTGAAGTGGTCGGCAATTGCAAAAGCTTCATCAGCTGAATCTGCTGAGGAGATAACTTTTGCAACATTTTTTGACTAAGACTCTGCTTTAGCATCGGTTTAAGTTTTGAAGCAACTATCCTGTAAACAGCTTACAGGCAATTACCGTTCTTTATAATTTAATTCTTTTTTGGGTCTTATGTAGGTTTAGTATACTTTTGGACACTGCACCTTTCTTTTATACCCACTTAAGTATAAAATCACGTGTATATTTGGTTCGAAAACCAATTACTCTTCGTTAAACATTCCACCGGCATTATAGCTATGCTGGAATTGTCTACCTTGACTAATCAATTTTCACTTGCCAAATCTATGCCGCATTTTATATCAAAATTGGTATTATAGATGCAACAAAGATATGAAACCAAGAACATATTACATATTTTTTTAATACGTAATTACCAAAACAAGCAATATGTTAACAGTAAATAAGAAAATTAGTTCGTTGAGATCCCTTTTGGCGGAAGCCAATATTGACGCATTTATTATTCCGTCTAGCGACGCCCACCAAAGTGAATATGTCGCTCCTTACGCCAACGTACGTCAATGGATTAGTGATTTTACAGGTTCTGCAGGAACAGTAATTATTACCAAAGATCACGCAGGTCTGTGGACAGATTCTAGGTACTATCTACAAGCTGCAACACAATTAGCGGATTCTGAAATGGAAATGCATAAAATGGGTAATCAGGGGCAAAGTGCCTGGATAAATTGGTTAAATGACGTGCTTACTGATGGAACCACTGTGGCTTTTGATGGCAATCTATTTACTAAAACACAATCTGATTCCATTGAAAAAAAACTTAGACCAGGTATTTCTCTGAATACTTCTTTTGACCCCATCCCAGGCATATGGGCAGATCGGCCTTCTATGCCAACCACTGAAATTTATGAGCACCCCATAGAATATTCGATAGTTAACAGGTCTGAAAAAATAAATGGCTTACGCCAAAAGTTTGATTCAAAAGCAGATTTATACCTCATTACTGCACTTGACGACATCGCATATTTATTCAATTTGAGAGGGTCCGACATTGATTTTAATCCGATTTTTTACGCGAACGCAATCGTCAGTAAATCCAATGCCATCCTCTTCTGCGACAGCGAAAAGATTCCCCTTGACATTCAAAAGAAACTCGAAGAAGAAGAAATAGAGATTAAGGACTACAGTCTTTTTGTACCATATTGTAATAATTTGTCTCCTGACCACAAGATTTACCTCGATCCTTCCGATACATCAATTCATGTCTACCGTGCAATCAATGCAGAAAAAATACATGGGAGGAATATAGTTCGAGATATGAAAGGAGTCAAAAGCAACGAAGAACTGAACCACGTTAAAAACGCTATGGAAAAAGATGGTGTTGCACTTCTAAGAATGTATCGATGGCTTGATCAAGAACTCGATAAGCGACCTGTTTCCGAAGTAGAAGTGAGTGATAAGATAGCATACTTTCGCTCGCTGATGCCTGGTTATGTTGGAGAATCCTTTCCACCAATTGTCGGTTATAAAGAAAATGGTGCAATAATTCATTATAAGCCACAAGCAGAAACTTGTGCTAATATAAGGAAGGAAGGTATGTTGTTGATTGATAGCGGAGGGCAATATATAAATGGGACTACTGATATTACACGAACCATATTCTATGGAGAACCCAGTGAAGAACAAAAACGTGCTTATACGCTAGTGATGAAAGGAATGATCGCTATAGATCAACTTGTTTTTCCCGCAGGGACATCAGGCTACCAAATGGATATACTAGCTCGTACAGCTCTATGGAAAGAAGGCCTGGATTACGGACATGGCACTGGTCATGGTGTCGGATACCTACTTAATGTGCACGAAGGGCCACAGGGTATTTCTCAAGTCTACACGGCGAAAACGAAACTTCCTTTACGTCCCGGCATGATTACGTCCAATGAACCTGGATTTTATAAACCAGGTGGGTTCGGTATCCGAATAGAAAACTTAATCGCTACAAAACATAGTAAAGAAACAGATTTTGGAGTATTCTACGAGCATGAGGCTTTGACCCTTTTTCCCATTGCAACAAACCTTATTGAAATGTCTCTATTAACAAAAGATGAGGTAGAGTGGCTGAACGACTATCATGCCAAAGTACTTGCTAGGTTGACACCTCACCTAGAAGAAGATGAGGTGAACTGGCTTTCGGACAAGTGTCAAGCGATTTAAAAGGAGTACATTATTTAGTACATTGCTCACGTTCAACCCGAAATCTGCGTTAAGATATCTATTTCGAGCTGAAACTGCTTCGATAATGGGAACGTCCAGCTCTTTTGATACTCAGCTATCTTGCGTTTTCTGCCTTGTACTTGATTCAATAATTCTTGAAAATAAAGTGAAACCTTAAAACAGAATTGGTATAATTTCCTTGTATCAAAGAGAAATACTTATCTTTGCGTTTCAATATATAATGTTATGAGTGGACAGACAGACTACGGTAAAAAAGGTGCTTACTTCCTAGGATTTATAGGATTCGTACTCTTATTTGTAATTTTACTTTTGAAATTCAAATCAAAAGAAATGCTGAATATAAAACAACTACGTGAAGACACCCCTGGAACACTTGCTGTCACTCACTTCAACAATGCAGGAACCTCCCTCCCGATCAAAAGAGTCGTTGATATTATAA
>CALBVQ010000081.1 GCA_937969485.1 uncultured Saprospiraceae bacterium
GTAGAACTAAGATGCTATCAGATCCGTAAAAACGAAAAGGTGCTGTGTAAATTGAATTTCAAACGCAAGGTGTCTAAGTTCGATAATATCGTATATTTCCGAGAAGGATGGGGAAATAAAAAGGATGGTGTTTTTTGGAAAAAAGGAGTTTACTATTGGGAGGCTTCCATCAATAACGAAGTGGTAGGATCCAAGTATTTTTACATTATTGACAGTGCGTTAGCACCAAATAAAAAATTACTCGAACTAAAGTCTTTAAAACTATATGAAGGTCAATATGATGACGTAAATGACGATGACAGAATCTACATGCGATCCTTCAATTCCGAAGATACAAGGTACATTTATTTAGAAATGAAATTCAACAACTTGTATAAAGATGTGGAATGGCAAGGTGAGTTTTTTGCTAAATTCATCAATCAAAATCGAGAATTAAAAGGTCAAGTCACGAGATTGCGAAAGATCAAGAAAAACGAGGATAGTATTGTGCTCACTGCTGGATGGGGAAGTAATGTAAAAGGCTCGTGGAAACCTGGCGATTATCAAATTGACCTTATGTTTCTGGATCAACTTCTTGCAACTGTTCCGTTTGAAATAGGCGAGCAGGCAGAAGAAGGTGATCCTGATGTCTATTTAACACCTGACTTTCCGTTGATAGACCACACTCCGCTTGAACTAGAAGGAGAGAGCTTTGACGAAATCATGTCGCGAATGAATAAGCTGATAGGCTTGCACGACATTAAGAAGCAAGTAGAAGATCACGCCAAGTACATACAATTTCTACATTTACGAAAAGAGAAGGGCTTTAAGGAAGAGGATGCAATAAATGTACATTCGGTATTTTCAGGAAATCCAGGGACTGGTAAAACCACTGTGGCTAGATTACTTGGAGTGTTGTATAAAAAAATGGGACTATTGTCCAAAGGCCATGTACACGAGGTTGATCGCGCCGACTTAGTTGGTGAATATATTGGTCAAACAGCCCCCAAGGTAAAAGAACAGATTGAGAAAGCAAGAGGAGGAGTACTTTTTATAGATGAGGCTTATGCGCTTGCAAGAGCAAATGATGATTCGAAGGATTTCGGAAGAGAGGTGATAGAAATACTCGTAAAAGAAATGTCGAATGGTCCTGGAGATATGGCCGTCATAGTTGCTGGTTACCCCAAAGAAATCAAGCATTTCGTCGACTCTAATCCTGGTTTAAAGTCGAGGTTCAAGCACTTTTTTGATTTCACAGATTATTTGCCGCAAGAACTTTCTCTCATTGCTGATTTCGCAGCAGAAAAGAAGGAAGTAGAAATTAATGCCCCTACAAAAAAACTTATCGATCGACATATTGTCAATGCTTACAGGAATAGAGATAAGAGTTTTGGGAATGCACGTTTTGTCTTCGATCTCATTGACAAGGCGAAAATAAACATGGGTCTGCGCATTATGGACACGAAAAATCCAGAAAAGCTAAAAAAAGCAGATCTAGAAATTATTCGACCAGTGGATGTAGAGAAAATACATATCCACAAGAAGAAATATATACCGAGTATCCCTATTGATCAAGAATTACTAGATGAAAGTTTGGCCGAGCTTAACTCCTTGGTTGGCATTGAGAACATTAAGAAAGAAATAGGAGAATTGGTTTCGATTGTGAGTTTCCATAAGCAAAGTGGGAAGGATGTGCTGAATAACTACTTCATGCACACAGTGTTTGTTGGTAATCCTGGAACAGGAAAGACAACTGTAGCTAGGATACTTACTAAGATCTACAAAGCACTGGGGATACTGGAACGTGGCCATATGATAGAGACAGATCGCCAAGGATTAGTAGCGGGATTCGTAGGGCAGACAGCGATCAAGACAGCGGAAAGGATCGAGGAAGCCATGGGCGGAGTGTTGTTTATCGACGAGGCGTACGCATTGAGTAACTTCAATGGGCTGCAAGGCGATTACGGAAATGAAGCGATCCAGACAATTCTAAAGAGAATGGAAGATCAACGCGGAGAGTTTTTTGTATTCGTTGCGGGATATCCTGACAATATGGATAAATTCCTGAAAGCTAATCCAGGGTTGAATAGTAGGTTTGATAAAGTCTTGAGATTCGATGATTATCAGCCAGAGAAATTGATGGAAATCGCGTCGAAAATGATTGCTGAGCAGTCTTATAATATAACGGCTTCCGCCAAAAGTAAACTCGAAGCGTTGACGGTTGATATATACGAGAAGAGAGATAAGTATTTTGGGAACGCCAGAGCAATAAGAAATATCATTTTAGACTTAATCAAATTTCAAAACTTGAGATTGTCGAAAACCAAGGCTACGAGGACGTCGAGTACAATCACCGTTGATGACATTCAGGAATTGGTAAAGACCTTGAATGCAGATAAGGGGATCAAGCGCGCGAGTATTGGTTTTAAGAGGTAAAAGATAGGTACCTAAACTGCTAAGTGTGGCGCTCTTTTAGTGGTGTGTTGTGCTCTCGCTTGCGAAAATATTTAGGGACCAGCATTCTTAATTTTTCTAAAGTATCTGCTTCATTAAGCTCACTCATTCCACCGGCAGCATTAGCATGACCTCCTCCATCAAAGTTCTCTTCAGCTAGAATGTTTATGGGATTATCGACACCCTTGGAACGGAAGGATATTTTCATTATTCCATCTCTTTCTGAAAATACGATTGCAGCGACCATCCCTTTTATAGTAAGGACTAGATTTGCCAATCCGTCTGTATCTCCTTTTACATAGTTATACTTGGCGAGCTCTTCTTTTGATAAAGAGATTATCCCTACATTATAGTCATATAGTATTTCTAGCTTCTCACTCATTGCAAAACCTTGTAACCGCAAACGACTCTCTGTACTATTATCTGCTAATCTTTCATGAACTATGTCATGCTCTACTCCTGCTGTTAAAAGCTTTGCTAATACTTCATGTGTTCGAGGTTTGACAGAGCGGAATCTAAAACTACCTGTATCCGTCAAAATTCCAAGATACAATGGCGTTCCTATCTTTTCATCTAATAACTCGATATGGCCTGAATGCTCGATTAATTCTATTATTAGCTGAGCCGTTGACGATGAAGTCGTGTCCGAAACTGTGATTGTCGGAAAATCCTCTGGATTCAAATGATGATCTATCATAATCTTCTTACAATTTACTTCTTCCAACAAAGCTTGCATGTCTGGCCCTAATCTACTTGTCGCATTATAGTCCAAACAAAAGATCAAGTCTGCATTGTTCATATGCTCAGTTACTTCTTCAGGACTTTCATCCATCAAGATGATGGATGAAGTATTTAACCAATATAAAAATTCTGGTGCCTTGTCTGGATGACAGATTACTGCTTTCTTTCCCAGTTTTTCAATGAAGTGCAAAAGCCCTAGAGAAGAGCCGATAGAGTCACCGTCCGCCGATCTATGCGCAGTAATAACAATATAAGAAGCAGCTTGAATTTCAGCTTCAATTTGTTTGTAGATATTCATGGATGAAATTTTAGAACAGCAACTTGACAATCGCAGCTCTTACTTTTGAGTAAAAGTTGGCAAAGATAGCTTTATTATGGGAATACCTAACCGTACAGTGAAACCCAAGGAAGATGCGAATTCCTACCAGCTTGTAATACCTCATCAATACAGAAATCGGCAAGAATGGGATTCAACCCGAAATTTGTAGTTAGATATCTATTACGAGCTCCAACTGTTCAGATAATGGCAGCGTCCAGCTCTTGTGATGCTCACCGTGATGGTGACCACGACTGCGATTCATGAGAACTGTTGAGCTACGATTCTCTCTGTATTTCAACCCACTTTATGTATTGGAACATTGTAATGAGGCTGGAACTATCAATGAAATATACCTTTTATGACTGAGGCATAGCATTGCTGCGGTGATTGGGTAAAGATTAGCGATGTGCCATTTCGCAGGAAGTTCAAGAGGTAATGAACTTCCTAATCCATAATTGGGGTCTAAGCTCTCATGACGTTAACCTAAGGCAAAATTCGGATTAAAAGATCACTCTTACACCACCCATTGCTGAAATACCCAAGGCCCTATAACCGTCCCACCTCGCATTACTGCTGTTCAGTAAATTATAACCCTTTACAAAAACACTAAGTCCTTGTCTTACCTCATAATCCGCCATTAACTGAAGATCAATGAACGATCGATCAGCCGACTCTCTAGTCACAGCATTCAACAATAACACATCCAATTCAGGCCGTATATTTAATTTGTCACTCAATAAAGAAATCTCAGAACCTACATTCCACTCAAGATCATAATACCCTAATACATCATTGCCAGTCGAGTCTCGCAGGTTTCTGTACAACACACTCGTATTTACTGAAAACATTTTAGTCAAGTCATAAGCAACATTCCCTCTCACATTCACTGATGTCGCTGCAGTTGAATTTGAAGTGTACGTGTAGCTACCTACTCCATCAGGCCAAACTGCCGCTAGATTGTATTCTTGTAGATCACTATGTATCGAGTAATATACGTCTGCCCCATAAGACCATTTCTGATTTCGACCTGCAACTCCCCCACCTAACTGTATTTCACGCGCTGTACCATAAGTCTCTAAATTTTCAATAAACGGGTTATAAGTAAATGTATTCGCGTGATTGTTCACAAAAAAACGACTTTGGGCGAAAGCCCTAGCTACTAATAAATCGCCCATCACAGCATATGAAGCCTCAACTTGAGGATAGATCTTCGTTTCAGCATCCACCAAAATCGTAGCTCCTGCCTTCACTTTCCAACCACCAATCGCATAAACAGCATACGGGTCAAACAATAAGACTGTATAAGAATTCAATGAATCTACACTACTAGAACTATTCAACAATTTCATGTCTGCTCCGAATCGAAATGAATTCCATAGATAGGACCCACCAACGTTCATCGTCACATTGTTCTCATTGAAACTAGTCAACACTAAATCATTCACACGAAAGGCTTGATAACCAAGATCAGCGTGATACTGTAGATTCCCTTTACTTGCCATTCCTTTAACGAGCCCTACGTTAAAGCCATACGAGTTGTCATATCTATCGTTTCTAAACGAATCCTGTCGTGTCAGAATCTCATTCTTGTTAAAGGCCATATTTGTGCTCAAGTATGCTTCCTTTCCGCCTCCTATGTCATATCCTAAACGCACACCTCCTTGATTCCTGTAAAAACCAGATGGTAACTTTTCACGATGACTAGAAGCTAAATGTTTGAAATTCAAACCAATATTTAATTTATCGGTTAATTGATAATCCAAGTTTGCTTTCCCTTCACTGAGCCTAGGAAAACCATAGGCAAAGCTTACAAGACCGTGCTTACTGTCTACAGAAGGTTCCGATGGTAGAGCCATTGGTCTAATCACTGGCGGCAGGTAATCAAGCTGCAATTTTCGCAACTCAACCAGATAATCAAAGGACAAATCCTGAGTCACAACCACAGGCGCTTGAGGTATCAATCGCAACATCTGTGCCTCCGCCAGGCGAGCTCGAAAATCCTTTAAAACCTCAACTTCATCACCTGGCAATTCAGGAATGGTACTCACAGAATCTTGCTGAGCAACCAAACTGAAAGCGCAAAAGCACACTAAAAATATATGAATTATCTTAATCATTTTGACCTTCATTTTCTTTTTCTAAAATTAATTGCCCATCATTCTGCTGTGCATCGATTCTATTCCGCTCCTCCTCCATCTTTAAAACAATTGCTAGTCGATCTTGGGCCAGCTTCGAGATCTCTTCATCTCCTGAATAATTTTCTACCACAGCCTCTATAGCTGCTCTCGCTTGCAGCAAATCTTCTTTCTTTACGAGAACATCACTCAACAAAATTAAGTTACGAGCTACCCAGCGAGGATAGGATTTATAATCAATAATAAATTGCCTGATTCGACTATCTGCGAGTTCTAGCTTACCTTCTTCGAATTCTATCGAAGCAAGCATATATTGTGCTTCGGCTGAAATAGCAGACACCTCTCCTCCTATCAATTTAGCTAAATGCACTCGCGCTGAAGGAAAGTCTTTTGCCTTGAAGAATATCTTTGCCAAGTTCGAATGCGCCGCAACGGCATCTTCCATTTTTACATTAGGGCTCTCGAGTATTCGCTCACTCATATATTGTAAAGCCTCCGTGTCCTCCATTTCCATCGCACTCATCATCGCTCCAAGCTGAGCCTCATATTTAAGAACTTCGTCAGACTCAATTTCTTCTAATAAACTATAGTAGTCGAATGCCTTGGAATAGTCTTTCACTTGGTAAAATGCAATTACTGCCGACTTATGTAGACTTGCAAGATAGTAATCATTCGCGCCTTTCCCTATCACAAATTCATAGTCATTAAGTGCCTCTTCGTACCGTCGCAAATTTAGGAATGACTCCCCTCTTTTGTAATAAGCCTCTATAATGTTAAAGCCCTCTGGATATCGCTGAACATAATTACTATATGCACGGATCGCCTTGTCGTACTCACCGTTTTCATAAGGAACCGCACCAGCTTTATAACTAAGCGAATCTTTCTCAAATTCATTAATTTTTATCCCACTCTTCTTCTCTACAAAATCAAAAAACTCATCGGGTTGCCCTAGGCTCTCGACATAAATCTCTTCAAGCGCAATGATTGCCTCTTGGAGTTCATTGGAATTAGGGTTATGATTGAATAGATCTTTGTAGTAACGAATCGCATCGTTGTTGTTTCCTTGATTGTAGGAAATGAGCCCTAGCTTAAGTAGAATTCGTGTCCGTAATGAAGTCGTTTCGTAGTCTCTAAGTATTTGATTGAAAGCACGCCGCGCTTCACTGGGCTCGTTCATAGCTAATAGTGTCTCTGCATTTTGAAATAATGCGAATTCAGCCAAACTGCTAGACGGATATTTTTCGATGAGCTTGTCAAGTGTCACCATTTTCTCGAATGGCTTGCCTTGTAATCCTTCGATTATTCCTTTCTGGTACAGCGCATAGTCTGAACCTTTTCTTCCCAGTGAAATACCTTTAGAGTAAAGGTTCTTAGCTTGTTCGTAGTTATTGATGCGGAAATAACAATCCGCAGCTCGCAATAAGGCGTCCATTTGTAATTTGGGTTTCCCCAAAGAAGCATATGCGTCAGCTGCATTACTTAGGTAGCCTCTTGCCGACACGAAGTCCTTTTGTTTGAGGTAATTATATCCTTGAATGTAGTTCGCGTTACCCATGTTAACGTCTTGAGGAAATGAGATACCTGCATTGGCAAGGCTTAGAAACCGATTCATGTAGTCTGCACTAGCTTGATAGTTTAAGTCTTGATTTAGGACAGTTGCCATTCTGAAGTTAGCCAACGCTGTGTATTCGTTGTTAACTGGTCGTTTTAGACTTGTCAAAAAATATTTTTCGGCTTGTCTAAAATCTTGATCAATCATGAACTGCATTCCGTACAAGTAACTAATTCGTTGATACGTTTCTTGAATAAGTGGACTTTGCATTTCCATTTCATCCATGTACTGAATTGCTCTTTCGTAATCCTTTGTGTTATTCAAAATCTTACTCAGAACCAGTTGTGATTCTGCAAAATAGATTGAATTAACATCGAATTCTTTGAACAACTCTAATGCCTCCCTGTCATAACCTAGCTCTGCTGACAACTTAGCGTAATTAAATCTAGCCTCTTCCCCTAGACCGGGAATAAAATCCAAATTCGCCGTTCGTTTGAAAGCCGCCAGTGCAGCATTTCTGTCACCATTATTGATATAGGACTTTGCTAAGTAATTATTGGCATTCTGACCTAGTTCAGATTCTTCGTTAGCTATTTCAACAAATTGCGTAACTGCTTTTTCATACTGACCTGTTTGGTAGTAAGCAAATCCCAGCTGATAGAAGTCTTCAGCACGCAATTTTTCGGTATTTGCCACATAATGACCCAAGTGAAAAATGGCATTTTCGTAATCTTCCACAACGAAGTAACTCTGCCCTATTAATCCTCGTATTTCCTTAATATTCTTGGTTTTGGGATTAGAAATCCGTTTACTACCATAGTCAATAACTTCTTGATAATTCCCTTTATTGAATTCTAATTGTGTAATCAGGTAAGGGATTCTATTTTTGTATGCAACTGAGTTTTCAAGCTCTTTGAAACGAGTAATTGCATCATCAGGGTTATCGGTAAAGTACTCTGCCATACCGTAGTAATAATTGGCTGGGAAGTAGTATCTATCCTTGAATGGAAGCACTTTATCAAGTAACGTTTTGGTAGCGAAGAATTTTTTGGTAACAAACTTGGCGTAGGCGTTTTTGAAAGTTAGTTCGGAAAACAAGTCGTCTTCAAGTATTCTATAATCTATCTCGTCGTAGTATTCACCGGCCTTTTCGTAGTTCTCGTATTTCAAGTAAAAGTCGGCAAGTTCCTGATAAACTACATTGCCATAGGGAGAGGCTTCGTATTCACCTGCTAATTTCACTAGTGCCATCTCTGCGTCTATTCGATTCGCTTTTACATCAGAAAGATGTTGGTATGTCTGGGCTTTCGCCCAAAAGTTTTCATCCACACTGTTGTACGGAGTCTTTTCAGCAAATCGATCAAATGCACTTTTCGATGCAGAAAAAAGTGAAGCACCGTATAGCGTCATCGCTTCGTCAATGCCATTATAGTATAGCTCTTGGGACGGAGCTACTTGAGAAAAACTTTGGGTTAAACCCAAAAGAAATAGAAAAACTACAGTCGATCTGAAAACAGCAGTCACGCGAAATACTTGCATAGCTAAATTTGTTAGTTGGAATAACTCTATTCAAACTCGGAAAATTGCGAGAAGAGCCATCTAATTGCATAGACACCTCAAGTTTAAGATATGCTTACTGTGGATAACATCAAATATATGAATACTTTATAGATTATAATAAATTATGATGTGTTATCTTATGTAAATTGGGTCCCTAAGGCCTTTGAGTGAAGTTTACAGTGCTTTAGCAACATCCGATAAAAACGCATATTTCTAGTAAATAATAAGGAAAGAGAAATTATGGAAACAGCAGAACCGGCGTACTAGCTTACTCAGTCTGATAAAATAGAGCAAAAAAAGTAATTCAGCTGCTCAACAATTCTCGACGTACCAATATACTGACTAAAGAGGGCGGGATGGTGAAATGATGAGTAGTTTGCATTACTTAATCTCCGTATTTGAGCAAATGTCCTTTGATATTTTTTTATTACCATTTCATTAAATAGGCAGCTCATATTATCAAAAAATGTTATACTTGCTAAAATTAAAAAGGAATACGAATGAAAAAAACATCTATAGTACTTTTAGCAGCGGGAATGGGGTCTAGATATGGTTCTTTAAAGCAGATGGATGAATTTGGCCCAAATGGTGAAACGATAATGGATTATTCCATTTATGATGCTAAACGGGCTGGTTTTAATCATATCGTGTTTATTATCAGAGAAGCCTTCAAAGAAGCGTTTACAGAAAAATTTGCTAATCGATTCGGGGATGATATGACTGTTGACTTCGTTACTCAAGAGCTTCATAAATCAACAGGTGACTTTGCTGTTCCTGAAACTAGAGAAAAGCCATGGGGGACTGCACATGCTTTGCTAATGGCTCAAGAAGTAGTCGATGGAAATTTTGCGATCATTAATGCTGATGACTACTACGGTGTCGAGTCCTATGAAACATTGTATTCTTTTTTGAATTCTGATTCAGAAGAATATTGCATAATTGCCTATGAGCTAAAAAACACACTTAGTGATCACGGACATGTGAATAGAGGAGTTTGTAAGTTAGATAAAGACGGAAACTTAGTTGATGTTGAGGAGTGCATAGCAATCCGCAGGGAAGAATCTGGCAAAATCACCTACCCTACAGCTGAGGGCTCAAATGAATTAACGGAGACGACGAATGTAAGCATGAACATGTTTGGGTTTCGTTCTTCGTATTTCGGCTTAGCACAAAGAGAATTTGACAATTTCCTCAAAGAGAGAGGAAATGAAGAAAAAAGCGAATTTTATATCCCAGCGGTACTAGACAAAGGAATCAAGAACAAGTCATTAAAAATAAAGGTACTTACATCTCCTAGTCAATGGTTTGGTGTAACCTATAAAGACGACAAGCCCCACGTCCAAGCTCGTTTTAAGGAGCTAATTTCGAAAAACGTCTATCCAGAAAATCTTTGGGGATAGATAAAAGGAACAAGCATCACATGCAATGAGTTAGCACTACAGCGTCTCTTCATATCTCAATTATGAATTATTGCGGATTACCAATCATTTATAATGATTAGCAAATTTCTCCTTGATTACGGGATAAATATCATCGAACGCAATGGCGATTCCTACTTCAGTGGTATCTCCAAAAGATTGATGGCGAAATGCACCAAAATAATACATATTCTCTAAATCTACCATTCGATTATAGACTGCCATTATGGGAACAATATTTACAGAATATTCTTTTCTTAGATTCAAGAACAAACCTTTGAATATGTCTGTAGATAGTAATTCCTTTTGAGTCTCAGTCAATTCGCCTTCATCGATTTTTTCACCTTCCACAACGGACACATCCTCACTCGCATTCCAATATTTTTGGGCGCAAGCCAAAAAGAACTTGTCAGCTCCCGTCAACTCATATATTTTATACAATGTAACTTTTCCGAAATACCCCTTATACGATGGATTAGTGGCATAGATATAGCCCAGACCATGCAATACATAATCAAAACTCTGCTTGCGCTCTCGCTCTTTATAGTACGGATTGATAAACGATCGACCTAGCTCTATCCAAAGCTCTTCTTTCCACTTTTCTGAAAAATCGAAGTGAGCTCCAACTGGGCCTTGCGAATAGCTATCCCTGTGATGCTCCATATATCGATAGCCACCGATAATACTAGCAATCGGCTCATCATAATCCGGATTCAGAATCATCAATTGTTTCATTTCTGGCAAAGAATCAAATTCGTCCGTATCGAAATCACCTACACCTCCACCTTCATTTCTGAAAGCCCATTCACGAATGATTGTAAGAAGTCTAATTAGTTCAGGATATGCATCCCATGCGACAAGAGAAATAACGTACTTTGTTTCTTGTATAATTGATCCTTGATCCTTCGCCAACTTGCATATATCCTCGACCTCCTTCTTGAATACTTTACTATCAATCGAGTGAAAAATCTGTTGCCTGACTGTTTCCTCTTCAAGAAAAGGAAAAACAGGGACTACGTTGTACATGGACTTCTTCTCATCGAAAAAATCGCGAGGATCGGCATTGAGAGCTTCCGCTTTAAGCAGATTTATTTGTCCCATATTATTGATTGATTTGTGGCTGATAAATTGTAGACGGACTCATACAAGTCATCAGCAAGTATTCTATTTTTCTTTAAGTCACCTGGTGTATAGTGTTGACTCCATTCTTCGAAAGGTATGTTTCTTGACGCATACATGTCAATATCTCTTCCACTTTGTTTAAAGATTTCCCTTAATTGAAACAAATTCTCAAGAGGAACCTTTTTCAAAGATGGGTTATTCTCCCTTATTTTTGCTACTTTATAGAACAAAGGCGTGTTAGCAGTTATTATATTCATCACAATAATAGGCGTTTTATAAGTATAAGCGTAGTCTAAAAAAGTTGTTCTCCATCGACGATCAACCAACTCTCCCGCCTCATTATATCTACTATTTTTTCCCGCAGCATAAAACACTACCAATCGATTAGCCATGTATGCATCATCTATTGCATTCATATCTACTTTTTCAGTTGACCTAAGTAGATCTACTGGAATAACTAAATCAACCACAGGTTTTACACAGATCAGTTTATTAGCCAAAATAGAGAAATCTTGCCTCCTCTCCCATAAAGCCGCTATTGCACCTACTACATCCGCTCCGCCTGGATGATTAGCGCATAAAGTTACCGGCCCAGAGCTTGGAATATTTTCAATGTTATGTATTTTGTGACCAAATCCTATATCCTTGGTTACTGCTTGAATAAACTCTCCTCCCTCTAGATGCTTATACTTCTTTAGCAATCTGTTCGTCCGCCCTATCCGAAGGAACTTCAAATTGAACAATACAAAGTTGGCAATTCCCTTTTTCCATGATGGCCAATTTGGCTTTAAGATATCAATGTCATACTTTTCAATCAAAATGTTCGCTTTTTTAATTTATAACATAACCACTTCCCCTTTTGTCGTCGTTCTTCTATCGTAAAATGTTTCAGATATGCTTCTTCAACAATAGTCGCATCTTGCTCCAAAACGCCACTCATCAATAGAATGGAATTATTCGTCATCAATCCTTGTATCTCTTCTTCATACTTCAACAAAACGCCGCGATTGATATTCGCTAGTACAACCTCATAATTCGTGTTTGGCACATCCTCCACACCCCCAAGATAAACCTTGTATTCGACATTATTCATCTGCATGTGCTCTCGGGCGTTTTCAAAACTTGGCTCTTCGATATCAATTGCATCTATCATGCCTGCTTCAAGCTGCGCTGCAAAAACAGATAAAATTCCAGAACCACAACCTAAATCCAATACTTTTTTACCATTAAAATCAACCTGTGACATCATCTCTATCATCATATAAGTTGTCTCATGATGCCCTGTCCCAAAAGCCATTTTTGGGGCAATTTCTATGTAATGTTTGAACCCTTCCTCCTTTACATGAAAGCCAGCATGAATAAAACAGATCTCCTCAATTTTGACAGGAGTGAAACTCTCTTCCCACTTGGCATTCCAGTTGACCTCTTCTGGGAAGGTCAATTCATAAGACTTAATACTCTTACCTTTCAATTCCTCGAGCGCTATTTCCAACTCAGCTTTACCAATTAATTCTTCATCAAAAAAGGCCTTGATAACATCTTCATCTTCCCATAGTGAGTCGCAAGGCAGCTGGTACAATTTTCCTAAAAGCACTTCGTATTGCTTTTGATCGTATGTCAATTCAACTTGCATAAATGCCATCCTATTTTTGTTTAGCGGCTTTGAGAGTATTCATCATCAATGCTGTTACTGTCATGGGGCCAACTCCTTTGGGAACTGGCGTGATATATGAGCTCTTTCCATAAACTGAATCGTAATCAACATCACCAACCAGACGATATCCGCTTTTTCGACTATCGTCCTCTACTCTATTAATTCCCACATCGATTACTACCGCACCTTCTTTAACCATATCAGCTGATATGAAATTAGGAATTCCTATAGCAGCAATAAGAATATCTGCACGGAGGCACTCCGAGGCTATGTCTTTTGTTCTTGAATGAGTCAAGGTAACAGTACAATTTCCAGGATATGCCTTTCTTGATAGTAATATACTCATGGGTGTACCTACAATATTAGACCGTCCCACAACCACACAATGCTTTCCAGAAGTTTCTATTTCATAACGCTGTAACATTGTCATAATACCGTAAGGTGTGGCTGGAAGAAAGGCATCTAAGCCTTGAGCCATCTTTCCGAAATTAACGGGATGAAAACCATCTACATCTTTACGGGGATCAATAGCCATAGTTACCTTATCTTCATCAATATGCTCAGGCAAGGGTAGCTGCACGATAAAGCCGTCAACGTCCTCATTTTCATTGAGATCAGCGATAATCTCTAATAGCTCCTCCTCAGTAATTGAAGAATCTTTCCTGATCAACGTCGACTCAAATCCAGCACCTTCACAAAAGCGCACCTTATTTCTGACGTAAGAAGCACTTGCTGGATTATCACCAACTAGAACTGCAGCTAAATGGGGAATATTTCCACCACGTTCTCTTATTGCATCAACCTCTAGCTTAAGCTCTCCCTTTATCGTTTCTGCCAGTCCTTTACCATCTATTATCATATGATTTTCATTTAAGTTTCCGTAAATTTCAAGCAAAAGTAAACAATGAATCTCTTACCGTAAAGGCTGACTCTACAGTTTATCCCGAAATCTGCATTAAGATATCTATTACGAGCTGAAACTGCTTCGATAATGAGAACGTCCTGCTCTTTTGATGCTCACCGTGATGGTGACCACGCCTGCGCTTCAAAAGAAATGTTTAGCGTCCCTTCTCTTTGCATTTCAGCCCAATTTATGTATTAGAGCATTGTAATGAGGCTTGAACTATCAATGAAATATACCTTTTTACGAATGAGGCATAGCACCGCTATGGTGATCGAGTAAAAATTACCGAATCTCTATATTTCGTAGGTAGTTCAAGAGGTAATAAATTTTCTAATGCATAATTCGGGCTTAGATTATTTGGGAAAGGTCATCCAAATAAAAAAAACGCCTTCAGATTTTCATCTAAAGACGTTCGTATAGATCATTGATTGATATTATTTTATTATGACAGACTTCATCATTTGTAAGTCTTCATTTTGTATACTTAAGTAATAAACACCCGCTGGTAGATCCGGAGTAATCATAGTTCTATGATATCCGTCAGAGAACTTATTTATCATGTATGTTCCAACACTTCGTCCCTCAGCATTAATCATTCTGCATCCTATTTCTTGTGGGCCATCATATCCTACCAAACTAACTTTAAACAAACCTTCAGTGGGGTTAGGAGCAACGGTGAATTCTACATCTTGATAATCCTCTATGCCAACAACCACATTGATGGTCTCTTCATATGTACATCCCAGTTCATCCACTACAACTACCTCGTACGTCCCTTGCACTAGATTGGTAAATAAAGGGCTACTCTGAAAAGTAACACCACCATCTATTGAATACGTTGTAGCTTCATTTGCACTAGGAAAATTGATATAAATAGCTGCATCAGCAACTCCAGGAGCCGAAGCATCTTCATACTCAACTTCTGCAACTAAATCATCACAACTAAATGGAACACAAAAGTCAGCTGTAAAAAACTCACCAAAATTTGGTTCATTTAGAACAACTACAGAAACTCCGTCATCTTGCTTAATTGTAAGATAGGCATCTTGATTAAGTGACCAACCATCGCCAAAGGAATCATACAAATTGAATGTGTAACATTCCTCAGGAACACACATTTCAAACATTTC
>CALBVQ010000082.1 GCA_937969485.1 uncultured Saprospiraceae bacterium
GTATATTGAAAGATATGTATGCATATGGAGAACTTCATCCACTGATAAAGGAAGTTACTCCGCTATTCTGCACCAAAACACCCGAAGTTTATAAGATAAAAGAACGACCTTATGTATGGCTTCCTCTTATTATTTATTACAAGGCTTGTGTACAAATTGAGGGTCAAAACATTGTTTATGAGGTCACCGATATTCCAAAATCAAAAGCAAAATTGACGTATACTATCTTCGACAGCAATGAAGGAACAAGGGTTAAATTTCAGCTTCTGTTAGTTAGTAATTTAGTGGGAAAGAAAATTCTTTTCAAAAAAATGCAGAAAGCACAGGATGCATTAATGAATAATCTACAGACCAAGACAAACAAGAGCTAGATAAGATCATTATAGGTTATGATAGATGGGGCGAGTCCCATTGCCCTCAAAAAAAAGAGGCCATTGGGCCGGAGTATTCCGTGTTTCGGCAGTGGCCTCATCACTCACTAACGTTCGCGACATGCACTCCATGTTCCTCTCGCAAAAACTAATGCCTACTGCAGAATATTTTATTTATATGTCGGCAAAGTATTTTACTAGCCCCACAAAAAAATCTTCCTGATCCCTAATTTCGCAGCTCAACTTGAGTAAAATAAAAAAAGGAAGCAACTTTCGTTAACTTCCTTTCTAGTAGCGGGGGCAGGACTTGAACCTACGACCTTCGGGTTATGAGCCCGACGAGCTACCAACTGCTCCACCCCGCGATATATCTTTAGTTTTTCATTGCGGACGGCAAATATACAATGATTTACAGATTCTCAAAGAATTTATAAGACAAATTTCAAAAAAGAAATATCAGACTTGTTCTGAGTGGATACTTACGGTAAACAAGGTACATACTTGCCGCAAATAATGATCCACTTTAAGGTTTCGCTTGATTCTCAGTCACATCATCAATTGTCCGAATTTCAATTGCAATTACATCTTTTTCGACACTGCAAAAAGGCTTGGTAAGTTCTCTAATCAGGGAAAACTTAAGATTAATTTTGGATTTAGCAATTGTTGCAATATATTTGAGAGGCTTTTATTCACATTTACTGAAACTCTTTTCTATTTTATTCCATACTCTACCATTCCTTAGGTTTTCATTTATTATAATAATGATTACTACGACCTACACTTTTGGCGTAAGCCAAAACTACAATACGCGCAATATAGATAAAGCCCTACTTGAGAATGCCGATATGGTGGTACTACTTTCCAATGAAAACCACGATATAACCTCCCAATCTACAATCGTAAGTGAATACCAATATGTGTACACAATTTTAAATCCCAAAGCAAAAGATGTTGGCGATGTGAACATTCCTTACTCGGACAAGATTTCAACTATAAAAAACCTCAAAATTGAATATTACGACGCTGGTGGTAAGCTTATAAAGAAAATCAAAAAAAAGGAAATACAAGACAGATCAAGTTATTCCAACAGCAACATGGCAGACGACCAAAGGTTTCTGTCTTACAGTAATTCACATAATAGATATCCGTACTCAGTTTCTGTTTCTTATACAAAGGAAAGCAAGTATGCTGCAGTAATACCTAGTTTCAATGCTTTCCCTTACGGTGATTATGTGAAGTGCTCAGTTAAGAATAGCCGATTTACCATCACGGGCTCAGTGGAAGACATTCAGTATAAACCCAAGAATTTAGAACAATTCAAAGAATATTTATCCATAGAAAATCTGCCGATGAATATTGAAGTAAAAGATTTACCGGCTCTACAATCTGAAAAGTATTCACCTAAGAATTCCAGTGTTTTACCTATGGTTTTCTATGCTAGAAATAACGGCTTTTACAATACAACTCAGGTTAACTTTACAGATTGGCAATCTTACGGAAGGTGGATGTACGACTCTTACCTTAAAGACAAGTATAAACTTTCTAATGAAAGTAAAGCAGAGGTTCAAGAAATAGTTGCGGGATTGACGTCTGATGTTGAAAAAGCAAAGAAAATCTATGATTACGTAGTAAATAACACTCGATATATTAGTATCCAATTGGGGGAAGGAGGTCTAGAGCCATTTGCAGCAGAGGACGTGCATGAAAAAAAATATGGCGATTGCAAAGCACTTTCGATGTACTCACTTGCACTTATGAAGGAGGCGGGATTAAAGGCATTCTATACGGTAATCGAAGCCGAGACGGAGTATGTGGAGGATTTCGAAGTAGATTTTGCTAACATTCAGCAAGGCAATCACATAATTATTGGTGTAGACTTTGGTACGGATACAATATATGCAGATTGCACATCGAATAATGTTCCCTTTGGGGAAATTAGCTCCTTCACTGACGGGCGGCTTGCAGTAGGAATAAATGAAACAGGTGGAAAGTTAATAAGAACAAATAAGTATACTGACCAAGAAAATTCCAAAACTTGCAGATCTGATATTTCAGTAGATGGCAACTCGAAGGAATTTAAAATTAACGTAAAGTCCTCGATTTCAGGACATAGACTGTCAACCAGGATTTACTTTGACAAATATTCGCTGCAAGAAAAAGCAACTAAGATATATCCACATCTTTATCCCTACTTTTCCAAAGAGACGATAGAAGGTTTAACAACGGAATTTGATGGGAGAACTTTTTCAGAAGAATTCTCAGTTAGCACGAAGAAATTTATCTCGAGTGCGGGAAATTACTTAATGATTCCCTTTCACGTTCATAAGCTTGATCGAGTGAAAGTCTCTGAAGATCGTAGGACGCCTTTATATTTTAAGGATGGTTTCGTGAACACCTACATAACAACAGTCAATATTCCAGAGGGATATGAATGGACAGGAGGCATAGAAAAGCAAGTACTTGAAAGTAGTTTTGGGCGATTTGAAGTTGTGGAAATCCAAAGCGAGGGCAACACCATACGGACCAAAATTGAAGTTTCATGTAAAAGTGGAACATTTTCGGAAGAGCTAACATCCGAATACAACACATGGGTTACCGCGATTGATAAGCTTGAAAACCAAAATATCGTATTAAGACCAGTAAAATAAGAACACATGAGAGCATCTATTCTATTGATATTACTAATTTTTCCTCTACTGGCTTGCGCCCAAAAAACTGAAAAATTTAAGTTTAAGAAAGTTAGTAAAACACTTTTAGAGCAAACTGAACACCCGCTGTATGCGGATGCTATTGCTGCTTTTGATCAGAATCGATGTAGAATATGGTATGAATACCTGCCGGGCGAAGGATTTGTTGCAATCATTGAAACGATTCATAGAATTAAGATATACAAAGAAGAGGGAAAGGAATATGGTAACATAGAGCTATCTCTTTATAATAATGTTAAAGATGAAGAGGAAATTATCAAGATGGATGCAATGACCTTCAATATGGTAAATGACAAAGTTGAAAAAACCAGTGTTTCGAAATCAGATATTTTCACAAACCGTGTCAATGATAACTATGTCACGTATAGTGTCGCTTTGCCCAATGTGCAAATAGGTTCTGTCCTTGAAATCAAATATCAAATGCGTACTCCTTTTTATTTTTACCTTGACCCATTTTACCTGCAAAAGTCAGTACCAGTTAACAACATGTCATACGAGGCAGATTTTCCAGAATACTTTTCATACAATCCTATTATCAAAGGCGGAATAAATATGAAAGAGGAAAAATCCACAAAACAACGATCGTTGAGATTGGATAACAATGAAAGTGAAAATTATCTTTCACAGGATTGGAAATTTGAAGGTCAGAATATTTCTCCCGTGAAAGATGAAAAATATGTTCATAACATGAAGAACTACATGTCTTCCATTTCGTGGGAGTTACGTTCAACAAATTTCCCAGGATCGTTTGTAAAAAATTACAATACTTCTTGGAATCAAGTTGCAAAGCAATTGAACGAACGAGAAAGTTTCGGTAAGTATATAAGAGCCAACAATAAGGAGATAAAAGAGGTACTGGCGTCTTTTGAAGGACTTGACGACAAGGAGAAGATTAAGGCGATATACGAACATGTTTCATTGAATTATAAGTGGAATGAGAGGCATTCAGCGTTAGGAGGAAAGTTACGGACTTTTGTAAAGGAAAAGACAGGGAATTCCGGGCAAATAAATCTGCTAATGGTAAATATGTTGCAAAAGTCTGGCATCGAAGCTTTCCCGATTGTTCTAAAAACTAGAGGTAATGGCTACATGAATGCGACATTTGCGTCACTTTCAGAATTAAACTATGTGATTGCAGGGGTACAAACAGAAAAAGGCATCCTATTTCTAGATGGGACGATTCCGTATTTACCGATGGGATCATTACCTAGCAAAGCCATCAACTTACATGGAGTAATTATTAAGGGTAATGTAGCGGAGAAGATCAACATTTCTAGTCCTAATCAAGATAAATACACGCACTTATTAAAATTAAAATTGACAGAAGATGGGCAATTGGTAGGTGAACGATCAAGTGCTTACTTCAAATATTCAAGTTTTGAAGAGAGGGTGAAAATTAGGCTAGCAGATTCAAAAGATGAATATTTTGCGAGTCAACACGAAGAAAACAACAAGATCAGCTATTCAGAATTGAATGTAGAAAATGTCGAAAGTTTTTCAAAGCCTATCAAGGTAAGTGCGAAAGTAGACTATTCAGGATATGTGCAGAAGATTGATGGAAAGATATTCATTCCAACATTACTTGACCTAGGAATTACCGAAAACCCTTTCAGAGAAGGTGAGCGAAATTACAACTTAACATTTAATACAACGCATTCATCAAAGATCATTCTTAACATAGAAATTCCAGAAGGTTATGTTGTTGAAAGTATTCCTGAAACCATATCGTTGGCCTTACCTGAAAAGAAATTAGTATACAGGTTTAAAACTGTTGTAATGGATAATACGATTAATATTACCTCATTTACTGATCGGAAAACGGACAATATTAATTATGACTTGTATTCCAGTTTGAGAGAAATCTATTCAGAGATACTTAACCGAAGTACAGAGCAGATTGTGCTAGCGAGGGAATAAGAAAGGAAAACAAAGGCTGGAGGATGTACAAAAAAAAACAATGAAAGTTATTATTCACGGGGATTTCCAACTTACGTAGTACGTAAAACATCAAGAAAAAATAACTCCATTTTTACAGTTGAATAAAACAATGGGAAACTCAAAATTATAAGGTAGCGAAATTTCTACTCATGCTGCATTTATGAATAATAAAAAAGTGTAAGCATTAGAGGCGATGGGCATTTTCAGACTACGTAGTACGTTAAAATTAGAAGACCTAATCACTGTCATTCAAAATTGATAATGTGATAGCTTCACGTACCGACTTTATAAATTGACTAAATATCAAGTGCCCACATTTAAGAAAAAAAAGATGTAAATACCAATATTTATTGGGCCTCCCAGACTACGTAGTACGTAAAATTTGATTTCTCCTCCCATCAACCTCAAATCCTTCGTCTTTGTAATTCCATTTAAAATTTTCTCTTAACTTCGCCCTAAAAATACATGCTGTCATTTCCTAAAAACTTTACATGGGGTTCCGCAACATCTGCATATCAAATCGAAGGTGCGTGGAATATTGATGGGAAAGGACCTTCGATATGGGATAGCTTCTGTATGATACCCGCTAAGATTTCTAACAATGATAATGGAAATAAAGCATGCGATCACTATCACAAATTTGAGGACGATATTAAGATGATGAAATCTCTGGGGCTAAAAGCTTATCGATTTAGCATAGCTTGGCCAAGGATATTACCAACTGGTAAAGGAAAGATTAACAAAGAAGGAATAAGATTCTACAGCCAAGTAATTGACTGTTTACTCGAAAACGGCATTGAACCTTGGGTAACATTATACCACTGGGATTTACCTCTTGCTCTACAGTTTGAAGACGATGGTTGGTTAGGAGATAGTATTTCAGATCATTTTGCAAATTATGCAAAGATTTGCTTTGAGAATTTTGGAGATAGGGTAAAAAACTGGATTACAATAAATGAAGCTTGGGTTGCCGCGATGCTTGGATATGGTCAAGGAGTATTTGCTCCAGGAAGAGTGTCAAATGTTGAGCCATACTTAGCTGGTCATAATTTACTTTTGGCTCATGGCAAGGCAGCTAAAATCTATAGATCAACTTTTAAGTCTAAGCAAGGTGGTCGAATAGGTATTACCAATAATTGTGATTGGAGAGAACCTCTCACTAAAAGTCCTGAAGATCAGGAAGCCGCAGAGCGCGCACTTGAATTTTTCTTAGGTTGGTTTGCGGATCCCATCTATAAAGGGGATTATCCAGAGAGCATGAAAAGTCGACTGGGCGAGCGACTACCAGCATTTACTGAAGAAGAAAAGAAAATGCTACTTGGAAGTTCTGATTTTTTTGGACTCAATCACTACACAACTATGATGGCAGCTCAATCTAAACCCGATGATCCTATAGGTAGTGTATATGGTAATGGAGGTTTGAGTGATGATCAAGACGTCACTTTATCGCTGAATAAGGAGTGGAAGCTCACAAGTATGAAATGGGCTGTAGTGCCGTGGGGTTGTAAGAAATTACTGAATTGGATTGCTAAAAGATATAATAACCCTGAGATTGTAATCACGGAAAATGGATGTGCTTATGATGACAAAATAATAGAGGGAAAGATTGAAGATCACCACAGATTAGAGTTTTACAAAACATATCTTGAGGCATGTCATGAAGCGCTATGTGACGGTGTAAATCTTACGGGATACTTCGCGTGGTCATTAATGGACAACTTTGAATGGGCAAGTGGTTACGAAAAGCGATTTGGTCTCGTACATATAGATTTCAAAAATTTGCAAAGAACGCCAAAGTCATCAGCAATTTGGTATTCTTCGGTAATTGAAAATAATGGCATCAATATCTAGCGAAAAAGTCGTGAATTCGCTCGTATTGAGGCTCAATCAGCCAGCTTAAATCCTTTTTTATGTAACCCATTTTTCCTTGAGCTTCTGCGATGGCTATTCCATTCTTAAATTGCAAAGCGACACGAGCATCAATGGATGTAAAATCGCCCTTAGTAGAAACTATTCCTAGTTTTCCATCATGCGTTCTCACAACTGCCACACCTTCTGAAAAACTATCAGCTTCAGCATATTTACCCTCAAAGACCTCTTTCCCTTCCAAATCAATAAAACTCCAATTTCCATCATTTGCTACTGCGGCAATTCCTTCCTGGAAATCGCGTGTACTGCGAAAAGGGCCGAGGACCTCTACTCCTTCCTTGTTGATAAAAAAGTGCTCCTCTCCCTTCTTGACAGAAGCTAGTCCTTGCTTAAAACCTCTTCCTCCGTCATATTTGTAAGAAATCTTCAGCTCTCCTGAACTGTCAATAAACCCATACTTTCCATTAAGCAATACCAATGCGAAATCTTCTGAAAAACCTTGAGTTGTAAAATCAGCAGGGCCTATCACCACGTTTCCGTCTCTATCCCAAAATTCGATCCTCCCATCTTTAAAGACAGCTACTTTCCCATCCTGAAATTCACCATATCCAGCTAAGTTTGCCTCTTTTAGAACTTCTCCTTCTTTATTTATTAATCTCTTAGACGGTCCATAGCTAACGATCGTCCTACCTTCCTTATAAACAAAGGGTAAATCGCTCTTAATTTCCTCATAAAAAACACCTTCCTTATCCATGGCTGTGTAGTACGCTCCATATACTTGATCTTCTCCTGGCCACCGAAGACCATCCATAGCAACACAGACCAAGTCATCAGAAAAGTATGTCGCGTATGTAAACACTTTATCAAACAACACTTCATTTCTTTCATTAATAAAGTACCACTGATTATCTTTTCTTACTGAGGTAATGTACTTGTAATCTTTCATTTGAGCATTTTCTTTTGGACGTAAGTCCTCTTTACCTAGAATATCATTCTTTACCTCATCTTTAACTGGTGCACCACAACCAGTAAATGAAAGCAAAATCACTAAATAAATGAATTTATTCATGAATTAGTATGGAATAACCTCTCTGTTCTTAACAACAGATTGAAACTCATTAGCGTAGGATGCGAGATTATTTTGTGTCCAGCCCATCATCCATTCTTCATACATGCTAGCTTCATTCGGCGTCCTGTCCACGATACCTTTATTCATATCAGGTTGGATATCTTCTTCAGTAAGTTCGTCATCTCGATATATATACGCCGTGCAAGAACCAGCACATGGAAGAATTTTATTGGCTTGCCTTAGCAGATTAATAACCATATCTTCAACTTCCGTGACACGCTTGTTAGGATCATCGACAACTGAATATATATAGAACAACCACGAAGATTCTTGCATGTTCCCAAGACTAGCTGCAGCTTGCTCTATGTTATTAATTGCATCAAGGTACTTATCTTCAACAAATTCTCCCTCAATCTCCATTACGACTGGAAAGTCCTTGTATAACTTAATATCAACGTTATCTAAAAATGCCTGTTCTAACAAAATTATAGGAAACTGGTCTTTTCCGACAGTTAGCTCGTCCTTTTCTGAAATAGATACATAAAATGATCGACGATCGTACGTTTTGGAAATTAGTTTCGCCTCGTAGTTATTAAACTGTGCTCCAGGCGTATTAGCTTTTTCTAAGCTGATTAATTCGAATTCACTGTTATACCTATCTTTTAAATAAGACCATAGGTAAGTCTCTATTTTACTATTGGACTCCACACTTGCTGATTTACATGAAAGAAATAAAGATAATAAAATACATAAAAAGAGACTCCTTTTTATTCCCAGAACCATTTTCTTTTCTTTTTAAATTGATATATACTTCTTACTGCATTATCTTCTCCCCACTGTAATTTACGCAAAACTTTCTTAAGTCCAGCATCATAATCACCACCGCCTATTATTTCTAGAATCTGTTCACCGCCTGAATTTCTGCGAGCAACCAGAATATCCGCAATTAACTTTTCAGCCGTGTTATCTCCCATCCCCAAAAACCCGCCACTAAGCGCGCTATTAATAGTACTTGCACAGCTGTTAATATCTATCGCGGGTATCAAACTAGAGGTAAATACTGTGCGTAAAGAACTAGATCGATCTGTAAAAACATTACTAAGCATGCCATCTAGTTTTTCATAAATAGCAAGTATTCCGCCACTTGCATTCACCATCTTAATTTGTTCAGAAGGAGAAGAATTCGCGAAGAGCACAACGATAGCTTGATGACCATTCCTAAGATCAGCACCATGTTTAATTAGATTTAGACCAGCACCTCTCATCAAATTATTCAACAAAATAATTTTGGATTCTACAGGGATGTTCTCTATCATTCCTGGATTCTCAACTAGTAGTCTAGCTTGTGGATTAAACGGATTTGCAATTAATGTTCTTCTCAAGCTTTCCATCGTCTCGTGACGTGTGGAATCTGTCTCTGTACTATTCTGCTTAATTCTCGTTGGGTCAATATCGTTATCAGCATGAGTTGCGTTGTCAAAGAGCACATCAGCTTTATCACTATTTGAAGCATCCTCGTCTACAACATTTCCTAAAATCCTATTAAATACCGCATGCTGCTCTGTAAATTCTTCTGAAGAAGTAAGATAAAGTACGTGAGCGGCAGGGGTCCAGCCGTTTATGATTCCTGCTGGATGGTGATGGCGTCTCTGTGCATCTGGAACTCTTCCTCCCCCTGCATTGTGTACAATATCACCAGCCGATGTATGGGAAACAAAATCAATGTCTTCTATCGTGTGAACAAGGTTATTTTCATTTCGCAACCAACCTCTCAATTCCTCTTCTTGACTAGGCGTCAATTCTCTTCCTAAAATATCCTTTCCTGTCCCAGCATTTTGTTCAAGCGTATCTTGTTGTTCTTCTGCAATTCCAGGAGCCTGATAGGTATAAGCTTGTTCCACATATTGAGGAAAGTGCAGAGCACATTGTTTTGCTAGGCTTCCGCCCAAAGAATGCCCTGTTACTACTACACGTTTGCCAGTACGTTTTACTGCATATACTAGCAATTTTTCTATTTCCTTATAATTTAAATTGAAGGCTGTGTGACCTACTGCATAAGCATCCATATCATTGTGAAGCCAATCTCTTACAAATTGCGGTCCTTCTCCTTGCGAATCGTCTACCTCACTACCTCTAAATGCCAGAACAGCTCTTCTTTCTGCCAAATATGCTTTGTCAGCATCGGTCAATTGATCTCCAAGTTCCATTTTGCCGTCGGATAATGGCATGATTAACCCTGCGAAAAGTCCCGTAGCTTCATTGGAATTAACTGTTTGCACCCATCCCGTGAGTCCCATTCCTTTCAACGCAGCTTTTTGTTGATCATCAAGATTGGAGGTATATGCCATTCCATGTGCTATCAACTCATACTTGACAGAGTCAAGCTCTACTTTTTCTTCTTCAGTATATTGCGCCTGTCCCTCCTGTTCAGGTTCCAATTCATTCTCTTGCGCTGCGTTTATTGGCTCACTTTCTCCCGCCCTTGTAGACAAGGCAGGTTGCGGAGCAGTCATTTCGTCTTCAGACACAGGTCCACTATTCTCCTCAACAGTCTCAACTTCTGTATCTCGACCTGCTTCAGTTGCTGGAACCATCGCTTGTTCTTCACCCCCTAATCCAGCAGCACTTGCACCATTTATCAGTAATTCTCTTATATCTTGGACCGTCAAGGTTTGCCCTTCAGCTATCAAATCATAATTCCTAAATACACCTGCACTCAAATTTCCGTGCAAACGCACCTTTGCACCTGCACCTGCACTACCATCAGCAGCAACACCTAGTGATGCACTCCATCGTGACTGCAACATCTTAACATTGATAGCTGCTAAAATATCATTTAGGAAATCCTCAAGGTAAGGCGCCATTTGACCTGTTGTGAACAACGTGATTAGGTCATCAATCAAAAATTGCCATTCTCCATTTGCTATCCGCTCAGCATGAAAAGTTGCCATTCTAGCCAAAATACGTTTCGCATTGCCACTCGACAACTCAAATTCGTAAGTCAAATAACCATTAACATTAGCTCCGAAATTCCTCCCATCTCGATTCATCACTCTTGTGAAGTCTTGACGATTCGCACGACTTTGAAATTTTCTACCAAAAGCACCATTCAACGAGAATCTTTGTTTACGCCTGAAACTCATTTTTGCTTCTTCCAAAAACTCCTGAAAGCCAAGATTAGAATCTCCCTCCATAGAAAATTCATTCTCAGTAGCATTACCGTCAATGACATCCATATCCCCACCATTGACATACGCACTATAGCGTTTGTATGTAGCTTCTATATTGTCATCGGACCCATTTCTTTTAAATTTATAGGTAGCCTTTAAACCTATAGTTGTATCAATTCCTAGATTTGGAATTGGCACCGGCACTGGTAAGGAAGCGGCAATATTTGCTGCAAAAGAGCCCTCTCCAAAAATGTCCATTTCGACTTCTCCTGGAATCCTTTGGCCATTCTCATCTTCTATAAAATTACCTTGACGCATCTCTACTCCAGCATTAGCTTGAGCTGAGATGTTACCTGAAATTCCTGCATTTAGCATTCTAAGTAACTTATTAGGCATATACCATGGTCCGCCAGACTGAGCTCCCAGTGTATCAGGCTTAGCCTCGTTCCCCCATGTCTCAGTTTGACCATTCGTACTTTGCTCTCCTACTCGTAGACCTGCAGACGCCTCCGCACTTGCTTCAGCATAAACTCCAAATTTGAATTGAGTTTTAGTATTGTAGACCATCGGGTCTAAGTTAGCGCCCGTAGGAGCCAGTAACTTAGAAGCCATCATGAAACCTGCTCCAGTATCTGTTCCAGTAGCTGTGGCTAAAAAGCTAATAAAAGCCATATCCTGATAAATCGGAAAATCAAATTCTTGCATTACCGCCATCTGTAAGCCTGCACCCGCATTGGCTCCTGCTTCAGCACCTAGCATAAAACTACTAGATTCACCGTCCTTGCCGCCACCGCCTATCGATGCTCCTACACCTACCCCCGTATCTACTCCTACTTTTACGACTCCACGTCTAAACAAGCGGAATACACCAGGGCTCACATGTTCTATATAACAGACATAGTTTACACCAGCGTAAATTGGAATACCGAAAGTGGCACCAATTCCAGCGTCAAGCTGCACACCGGCGCCAACTGGCCATATCTTTTCAACTATTTTCTTAACGATCTCTAACATGATCGAATATGCCTCAATCAACTGTTGGACGAACTGAACGCCTAGTGAAATCAGAGCTGCTCTCACCTTGTCATACATAGAATCAATATTCGCTGCAATGACACCTAGCAACTTTCGTATGCCCATTGCATACTTTTTTGCCATCGTAAGAAGCTTCGTTAATTTATCTACAGCCAACTCCATCAATACTTCCAAAATCATATCAGCACTCATAAGCGCTAAAACAAATCCTGATAAAGCATATCGAGGAAGGAAAAGAATGATATCCTTCAAACTAGCATGCCGTATAGATTTCACCAACCTCAAAACTGTCTTCCCAACTTCTTCACCGAAATTCTCCAAGAATGCGACCAACTGCTGAACATCGAAGGCATCCATTAATGCCTTAACTCCCCAATAAATAAGTTCATGCCCAGGAGAAGCTTTGATTACACTAATAAAGAGGGACTGCATGTTTTTCGCGACAAAAATCATTGCCTTCTTTGCAAGACCTGCAGAAAGACTTGCGATATAAGATAGCAAAGTTCCTGCATCATCAATCAACCGAAGTGCTGCTTCCATTGCAGCTTCAGTTAACTCCCCAGCTGCATCTCCTATTGCATCAACACCGCTTTCTATAAAATCAGGTGTAAGGTCTCGCCATGAATCTGGCCACATCTGTGTTGTACTAGAATCTGAATTTTTGTAAGGCATAGATTTCAAAGAACCCAGTTCAGCATTAACTGCACTAACCCCACCCTGCATTGCCTTTTCTCCGACAGCATCCGCTTCTGCTTCTAGTCCTGAATCAGTATTTACATTTACTCCGCCGATTGAACCAGTAGGTTCCACTAGTCCTTTCTGTTGTTGAACAACGTGCATCGCCTCGTGACCTATTATCTTGTTATCATCATTACCTGGACCAAAATGTAGGTCATTGCCTTTGGCAAATGCTTTCGCTCCGACTTTAGCAGGTTCACTACTATTAAAATTGAAATTTACAGATGGGAACAAAGCCTGCCACTTCGCTTTATTTAATTCTTCATCATCTCCAGCACCTCCCCCGTCAGCGCCTCCACCAGCGGAAGCAGACAATCCTTTCTTGTCTTTGTCTGAGGCGTCTTCAGTTGGTTCCGATTCTCCATCTTTTTTTAACTGATATACAGGAGCAGGTATCGTTGCAGCCTTGCTAACGTTACTACTACTTTCAGCCGAAGCCGAATTGCTGCTCTTTACTACCGAATTTTCTTTGTCGCTTTCTGCCATTTGGGGGCGTTGTTGAAATATTGAAGATGACTTTCTAGCCCCAATTTAAGCTAATATTTCCTAGCAGTCAAGTTCATTTACAATTTTTACCCGAAATATGCATTAAGATATCTATTACGAGCTGAAACTACTTCGATAATTGTAACGTCCAGCTCTTTTGATGCTCACCGTGTTGGTGGCCACGCCTGCACTTCAAAAGAAGTATTGAACTCCCATTCTCTTTGCATTTTACGCTCTCGTGACGAAATCCTAATGCATAATTCGGGTTGAACTACCAATGAAATATGAGTTTTCATGAATGAAGCATAGCATCGGTTTTTAATTGCAGAAGCGGTCTTAGCCACCGATATTTAATACATGTAGATTACGAAGAGAACATTCACTAAACAATCCTTTAACATCAAAATTGAGAAGATGGAATGGGATTCCTACAATTTCCTTTATATTTAGGGCATTATGATATTTACAGTTAGGATAAACATCTTACTTGCTGGACTAATACTATTAAGAATAGGCACCGCGCATAGCCAATGTTCCTTTGACATTACAATGCCTGCTGACATCACAATATGTGACCCTCAGGATGTAAATTTGACGGCTGAAATTTCACCTCCCCCTATCAGTGTATTGTGGCAAGGTTCCGATGGTTTCCAAAGTACTGATTTGACTACCACTACTTTTGCGAGCGGAACAACGCAATACACATTGAGTGCATTTATTCCTACCACGATAAACCTGGTATTCAATGGAGATTTTGAGCTTGGTGATACTGGCTTTACTAGCGGCTATCTACTGGGAGACCTTTGGTGTCCCCTTCCGCAAGGCCCCCTGTGGTGTGAAGGAATGTACGCTGTTGACGACAACCCCACCGACACACACCCTAATTTTGCATCATGTGACGATCACACCACTGGATCCGGAAACATGCTGATAGCTAATGGTTCATCTAGTTTCACCAATGTGTGGTGCCAAGATATCAATGTATTGCCTGACACGGACTATCTTTTTTCTGCATGGGCGACTTCGGTGGTTTCATCATCGCCAGCTATTCTGCAATTCACAATCAATGGGGGAACAATAGGAGACAACTTCAATGTTAGTTCTGTGAACTGCAACTGGGGGAATTTCACTTCTACTTGGAACTCAGGTTCTGAAACTACAGCAACTATCTGTATTCAAAATCAAAATACTGCAACGAGTGGCAACGACTTTGCAATTGATGACATTGAATTTATTGAAGTTTGCGAACAAGAGGAAGAATTTAATGTAACTCTCTCCAATATTGTTGGAGATTTAGAAAGTAGTTATTCCATCGACTGTGAAAATCCTATCGCAAATATTATAGTATCACCACCGAGTAACGAATTAGCTTATCAGTGGGAGGCAAATTTTGGTGGGACCATAGCGGGTCCTGACAACCTTAGCAATATTTTTGCAACTACACCCGGGCTTTATACGCTTACAATAACTGATGCTGGCGGATGTACAAGGACAGTATCGACTACGGTTAATGGGAATACTACCCCACCAAGCACAACAGTACTTGGTGATTTCATCATCGATTGTGATCAAGATGAAGTAACTGTATTTTCTTCAAATGGAGATGGAAATCTGAGCTTCGAATGGGAGAATTCAAGCAGTACCACTACAATAGCCAACTATAATCAACCAGGGCAATATACCCTTACAATTACTGACCAAAACAGCTGCACAAGTGAAACCACCTTCGAAATTTCACAAATTAGCGCTGATGTAGATTACAATCTCACTGTTGATGGAATTTTGAATTGCATAGGAGATAGTACGACCATTCGATTTGACACAGATGAGAATGCAACCATTGAATGGACTGATTTATCAGGTGATGTAATTGGACAAGGTGACACCTTAACCGTAGATGACATTGGCATATACATAGTTGAAATCACTTTAGATAACGGGTGTATAAACAAAGACACAGTAGCCGTTACTAGCATGGTATCACAACTAGATTATCTTTTGGGCGAAAGCCCTGTAATTACATGCGATTTTACGAATGTAACTCTGGAGGTCACAGTGAACTCTCCTTTTTCAAGTATTGAATGGTTTTCAGACTTGTTGATCGGCACAGGGGAAAACATAACAGTTGATAGTTCCGGACTGTATACAGTTGAAATTACAGATGAAAATGGTTGTGTAACAAGGGATTCATTCATTGTCCTAGACAATCTCGAACCACCTACCTTCACAAGTTCGGCTCAGGAAATTGATTGTATATCAGGGGTAGGTTCAGTTTCTATTTCTAGCGATTCGACGTATAATGTGCAATGGAATCTACCTGATGGAAGTGTAAGCGAAGGAGATACATTAAGCACCAATCAACAGGGAGAATACACTGTTATTGTTACCAATTCTGTGGGATGTGAATCCTTTGACACCCTTACTTTAACAGCAAATCAAGATTTCCCAATTCTTGAAATACAATCTACAGACATCAACTGTAACCAGCCGGAATCTATAATTTCTGCGCAAAGCAATATTGATAGTACTGTTTTTTCTTGGGTGGGCCCAAATGGTTTTTCATCGGATCAGAGTGGTTTTATGGTAGACCAAGTGGGCGAATATATTTACAATGCTACCTCACCTTTGGGATGCGTGACTTCTGATACAATTGTTATTATGGGGGATTTTATTCCACCTGCTTTTGAACTCGAGGCGCTTGGTGAATTTAATTGCATTTCTAGCGAAGTTGAAATACTTGTTACTAGTACCGAACTCTTTCAAATTTCAGATATTATCAATGGCGATCTCATCTCAAATGACAATTCAATCATTACCGTGGGGTTAAGTGAAAATATAATTGTTGAAGTCCAAGGTTCCAATGGTTGTTTCGCTAGTGATTCCATTGTGCTAAGTAGCAATTTTACTAAACCTTCCGTTCCCACCATTGGCGATTTTGCGCTGGATTGCAAATTTACAGATTCGACTATCAACGTATTCCCTCCTTCAATGATTGAGATTAGTTGGTTTGATGGACAGGACAGTGAGACTGGCGAAACGTACAATATCAATGAAATGGGGAATTACACCCTCACATACCTTGACCCTTCCAATGGTTGTGATTCTAGCGTCACATTTAATGTTACAAGTAACGTGGAAGCCGCTGAACCCACCTCCATTTTTACCTCAATAAATTGTGAAGAAGAACTAGCAACTATAAGCATTTCGTCAACTCAGGAAATAGAGTCTATTCTTGCAATGTCCGGCGCTGAATTGACTGGAAGTAATGAGTTTTCTACCAACTCGGCTGGACTTCAGGAGTTTATTGTAACCTACGCGAATGGATGTACCGCTGAAATTTCGGCATTAATAGAAATAGATACAATTTCGCCTGTAATCAGTGCGCCATATTATGGTTTTACATGTATGAAAGAACCACTAATAGTTGTTGTAGATTATGATATTGACAACGCTAGCTTTGAGTGGGAAGGGCCTGACGGATTTGAAAGTGTAGAAGAGGCGATTTTTACAGCAATCTCAGGAAATTACTATGTGACAATTACCAATACAGATAACGGCTGTTCTTCTAGTCTTGAAATACCAGTAGAAGATGATAATACCGTCCTAGAGCCAATTATAGAAGTATTGTCTCCTATGTGCTTTGGAGAACTAGGAGAGATTAGCGTGATTGATGTCACAGGTGGAACGGAGCCTTACTCCTACATTTATCTAGACGAAAATGGAAACGAATCGCAAAACAATAATCTGACAGGAGGAAGTTATACGGTATGGATCGAAGATTTGTTCGGTTGTGACACTCTCGTCACGGTAAATGTGGACGATGTTTTCCCATTTAGCTCTGAAGCTGGAACTAATGCAACAATTGCATTAGGAGAAACATATGACTTAGACGGCAAGACCGATCTAGATAACTCTGAAATAGCTGCAATTACATGGGCTCCTGACGAATTACTAGACTGTAGTGATTGCTTGAATCCAACTGCAACTGGATTAACAACAGACACATGGTTTACACTGCGTATTACTGACACCAATGGCTGTACTGAAGTAGATAGTGTACTAGTTCGAGTAGTAATTGATTATAGCATTTACACACCCAACGTATTTACACCTGATGATAATGGTATTAATGACATTTTCAACATTTTTTCGAATGCGGCTGGAGCTGAAACAGTGATATCTGAATTTCGTATATACGACCGCTGGGGCAACAAGGTACACGAAGCCTTGAATTTCAGTCCGAATGACCCGAGTTCAGGATGGGATGGAACATTCAATGATATAAAGGCAATTTCTGGAGTTTATTCTTATTACTTCAAAGCCGCGTTCCCAGATGCTAGTGAAGAGATTTTCTATGGAACAATTACGTTAGTTAGGTAATCTCGACCATTTCTTAGCCAAGAATAATTTTAACTGTATCTCTTCATAAAGATAGCATCAGCTTTTGCAGCTTCCATAGAAGTTATCTCATCATACCTCTCCTGTTCAACGATCCATTGCTCCATACCTTGATCTTTAGCAACATCAAGAATTTTGTCGAAATCAATCTTTCCTTGACCTAAAACGCAAGAAACATTTAGGGGCCAATCACCATCAACTGGTTCTTCTTTTTTCAACTGTTCCACTTTAGTATCTTCATATCTATCTTTAATGTGACAAAGCTTGAAACGATTAGGATACTTTTCTAGCCACTTTACTGGATCATGATTTGCTTCTACAACCCAGTAGATATCCATTTCGAAATCTACCAGATCTGGATCTGTACCCGACATCATTAGGTCTTGAGGGAGTACACCATCAATTTCTTTAAAACTATAATGATGATTATGATAAGCATAGCGAAGGCCCGCTTTATTAGCAATTGCGCCTAGTCTATTAAATCCATCGGTAGCTTCTTTGAACTCATCAATAGTTTTCAAATTGCCTAAAAATGGATTAATAAGATGTTTGATTCCGATAGAAGCAGCATCATCTGCCATTTTTTTGAATTCGTCCTCCTTCTTCAAATCCAAAGCAAATTGAGAATCACAATGAGCAGATATGCAACTCATTCCATGATCGCCAAGAAAATCCGAAAACTCTTTTGGGCGTAAGCCCCAAAAAACACCCTGATCACCTTGAAATGACTCGATTTGCTTATAACCATAAGCACCTAAATCTTTAAGAGTGCCAGTCACGTCATTGGCCATAAAATCTCTTACGGTCCAAAGTTGAATACCAAACTGCTCAATTTCCAACCCCTTTTCTAAAGCCATAGCAACTGTTGAATTTTCATTTTTACATCCATAAAGTCCCCCAACAAAAAATGGAGCTGCGCTCAAAACTGCGGCTTTACGAAGGAACTTTCTTCTAGTACTCATTATCAGTGATTTTATTGAATTTGAAAGTTATAAAAAAAAAATGAGAGGGGTTAAAAAACCATTAAAAAACATGGTTTATCCTGTATTCAAGGGATTAAAAATATATATTTGAAGAATCAAAATATATGAACATGAATAAATTAGTATTATCAGCTGTTGTGTTATGCATGACGCTTTTCATTGTTTCTTGCAAGGAAACAGGGACAAACGAAGTTTCTAAAGCAAGTACGGAAGTAGTAGAAACTGCATCGAATAATGTCAAGGTGGTTGCTTTATCAGACAATGAGTCAATCAAAGTAAATACTCCGAAGAATACCAAGGCTTCGTTAGCTAATGAAATGACGTGGTATGGAATGGGAGAGGTTGAAGAAATGGTAAAAAAGGCTCCAAAGAAGGTGATTGTAGATGTTTATACTCAATGGTGCGGCCCATGTAAGATGATGGATAGGAATACTTTTTCTGATGAGGCTGTACAAAAAGCGATAAATGAAAAATTTTACCCGGTGAAGTTCGACGCAGAAGGTGCAGACGATATCGTTTTTCAAGGAAAGACGTACGGGAATCCTAATCATGACCCGAATAGACGAGGAAGAAATTCAAGTCATGAGCTAAGTCCGTTCTTTAGTGTGAGAGGTTATCCTACATTAGTAGTATTGGATGAAAACTTTAATGTTCTGCACAAGCTAGTGGGATATAAGACTCCAGATAAGTTGTTAGCGGAGATCGAGGCAATCTAGGCTTTATAACAGTTGAATATTTACGTACTACGTAAATGGGAAAGCTTTACCCTGATTAACTTACAGAGTATTTTTTTGCATCAGAAAGAGACAAAATTAAATGCCCGTTGCATCAAGATGTAACGGGCATTATTATTTTATAGTAAAAGGCTTGGGGAGCTAGCTATTTCAATTTCAAGCATTAAGAAACAGAATTGGTATTTTACGAATTGACAAATTTACGTACTACGTCATCTGGAGACACCTGTAAACATTGATATTTCATCAAAAAAAGCAAACAAAAAAGGCGCACTAACTTAATTAGTACGCCTGTTGTTTTCAACGATTTTATTTTCTAACTCATAGCTCTTACACCTAGAACTTCCTTATAAAGAATTGGATTAGGGTATTCCTTATTCAAAGTGTACTTCATGATATCAAATGACGTTACGATTCCTTTCAACTCGCCTCTGAGGTTAACAACAGGTAATGCATGAAACCTCCGATCCATCAACAGCTCTGCTGCAGTCCCTACCTTGTCAAGTGGACTTATTTTACAGATGTTAGTATTCATAACTTCTCCCACCCTGATACGTTTGTATTTATCTTGCTGCTGATCTAACTTCCACAGATCGTAGGTTGTAACGAGACCTACTAATTTCCCTTGCGAAACTACCGGAAGATGATGGATGCGTCTAGTTTTAAACAACCCTGAAACTTCCGAAAGCGTATTTTCTGGCGAAACAGTGACCGGTGCTGTGGTCATAATGCTTCTGATTTGTTCATTCATCATAATATTGTGGTTTTGTCTCATGCAATATACAATAAAAAAATAATATTATCGTTATTGTCGCATTAATAAATTATTATTCTACTATTAAGACGCAATACATATCAATAATGCTGCGTTAGAGTCAAAATACCTCTTGTTTATTCTTTCCAGTAATTATTAATCTAGGTTTACTGTCATAATGTCACTTCTTCTCTTTTGTTTTTGTAATTTTGTGCCACTTAAAATTTATTAAATGGGTTTATATAATGACAATCCAACATTGGATGGCTTAACTAAAACGATTGAAGAATCAAAGCAAGGTGAGGTTTTGGAACTGGGTTTAACCCAAAAATCATCTCACACTAAGCATTTTTATATCGAATCATATGGCTGCCAAATGAATTTTAGTGATTCAGAAATTGTAGCAAGTATACTGGCTACTGAGGGTTACGGTTCAACACGTAACATGGAAGAAGCTGACCTGATATTGATTAATACATGTTCGATTAGAGAAAAAGCTGAACTCACCGTCAGAAAAAGACTACGCGTATTTGATAAGATCAAGCGGAAGAAGAAAGGAACACTTATTGGAATTCTAGGGTGTATGGCTGAACGTCTCAAGGAAAAATTACTAGAAGAGGAAAAGCTAGTGGACTTAGTTGTTGGACCCGACGCTTACAGAGATTTACCAAATTTAATCAATAGTGCTGACGACGGGCACAAAGGGGTAAATGTATTCCTATCAAGAGAAGAGACATACGCGGATATTTCGCCTTTACGATTGGGAAGCAACGGAGTCACAGCTTTCATTTCAATAATGAGAGGATGCGACAACATGTGTTCTTTCTGTGTTGTTCCATTTACTAGAGGTAGAGAAAGAAGCAGAAATGCCTTCACTATAGTCTCTGAAGCTAAGGACTTGTTCGATAGAGGTTTTCGAGAAGTCACACTACTAGGGCAAAATGTAGATTCTTTCAAATGGGAAAATCCAGAAACAAAGCAGATCGTTAATTTTGCCCAATTAATGGAAATGGTTGCCAAGATAAATCCTTTGCTTAGAGTTCGATTCTCTACATCTCACCCCAAGGATATTACGATAGATGTTCTCCATACTATGAAAAAGTATGATAATATCTGCAACTATATACACCTCCCTGTACAGTCTGGAAACAGCAGAATTCTTAAGCTGATGAATAGAACATATGACAGGGAATGGTACATGCAGAAAATTGATGAAATTTATTCGATAATTCCTGAGTGTGCTATTTCTTCAGATATGATTACTGGTTTTTGTACAGAAACTGAGGAAGAGCATCAAGACACTTTGAGCATGATGGAATATGCAAAATACTCGATGTCATACATGTTTTATTACTCAGAGAGAGAGGGAACATTGGCACATAGAAAGTACGAAGATGATATTCAACTAGAAGTAAAGAAGAAGAGATTAAGTGAGATTATTGAGCTTCAGAATAGAATTTCAAGAGAAGTTAATCTGATGGACGTCGGAGGCACTTTCAAAGTTTTGATAGAGGGTACTTCAAAGCGTTCTGACCAGGATTTTAGAGGAAGGACTTCACAAAATAAGATGGTAATTTTCCCCGTTCAAGAAGGGCTCAAAGCTGGAGACTACGTTTTTGTTACAATTACCGAAGCTAACAGTGCCACTCTCAAGGGTCATATAGTAAACTAATAAATGGCAGCAGATCCGTTACAGTCTATCAAATCAAGGTTCGGAATTATAGGAAGATCGGAGCCACTAAACCGCGCATTATATACTGCGTCGAAAGTTGCGTCAACAGATTTGACCGTGCTCATAAACGGGGAAAGTGGCGTTGGAAAAGAAGTCTTTTCCAAAGTAATTCATTATCTAAGTCCGAGAAAGCATGAAGCATTAATTCCAATAAATTGCGGTGCAATACCGAAGGGCACTATTACAAGTGAATTATTTGGTCATGAAAAAGGGGCATTCACAGGTGCAACTAACGATAGAAAAGGATATTTTGAGACCACCAATGGCGGTACGATATTTCTGGATGAAATAGGTGAAATGCCACTAGAAACTCAAGCCTATTTATTACGAGTATTAGAATCGGGTGAGTTTATTAGAGTGGGATCATCGAAAGTTCTTAAGACAGATGTTCGAATCATTGCGGCAACTAATGTAAATCTTGAAGATTCCATAAAGAAAGGAAAATTCAGAGAGGATTTGTTTTATAGGCTAAACACAGTACCGATCAAGGTGCCAGCTTTGCATGAAAGAAGAACAGACATCTATTTGTTATTGCGAAGATTTGCATTGGATTTTGCTGAAAAGTACAATTCTCCTGCCATAAACTTCGACGCCGATTCTAGGTTAATATTAGAAAATTACCGATGGCCGGGAAATGTACGAGAACTAAAAAACCTAGTAGAACAATTGTCCGTTTTGACTGAGGATCGTGACATTGACGCTCTAGCTCTACTTGATATCGCTCCGCATCTCAACTTCCGAAACCTACCAACTCTAGCTAAACGAGATAGTGAACCTAGGGGTGGGCTTCAAGACAACTACGAAAGAGAAATTCTATACAAGTTACTATTCGACATGAAAAACGATGTAACAGATATGAAGAAACTCATCTTTGAAATGATTCGGATGAACAATCTTAATGTACCGGACAAACTTAGCCGCTCGGCATCTTCAAGTTTTTCTGAAATGCCATCAACCAAACTTGATGATTACTTTGAAGACAACACAGCATCTGGTTATGAACCAATTTATGACGAGGAAAACAACAAGCCAATCATTATTTCAAAAAGTGATTACGACGAGTCAGAAATAGTTGAAGAAAACCTATCTCTTGATCGGATGGAGAAAGAAATGATTGGTAAAGCACTAGACAAATACAATGGTCGAAGAAAAGACGCAGCTGAAGAACTAGGAATTTCAGAGCGTACTTTATATCGAAAAATCAAACAGTATGAGATCGAGGCTTAAATTGTTTTGTGTTAATTAATTCTATAATTTAGCACAAAAATCAGTCACTTGGCGTTTAATATTGAAAGAAGTCTGGTCATTATGAAGCATACATTATTACTATTTATTATTCTTAGCCTGCAGTCATGCTACAGCTTTAAGGGAATTACGATCCCTGCAGAATTAGAGACATACAATGTCCCTTTTATTGAAATGACAAGCCCGGATGCACCACCATCAATTAACACCGACCTACAAGATAAGTTAATATTGAAAATAAATCAGGAGAGTCGGCTCACATTCAATGAGGTAAATCCTGACATCATTATGAAAACTACTCTTACCGGCTATATTGTAGAAAGTGTAGGAGCCAATGCAGACAACTCTGTAGATGCCAATTTGCTAAAGATTTCGGTAAAGGTCGAGTACACCGATACCAAAAACGATGAGAATTCCTGGAACAAAAACTTTACCAATAACCGTCAATTTCCAACAGGAACAAGTCTACTTTCAGTTCAAGATAGACTAGTAGAGGAGATTTTTGAAGACATAGTGGAAGACATTTTTAATCAGGCATTCACAAATTGGTAGGATGAAAAATGACCAATTTTTAGATCTTTTAAAAAATTCCAGCACACTTAGCGGAATCCCATTAGCTGACCTCGAGGTCCTCTATGCAAAATATCCTTTCAGTAAGAATATTCAAATTTTGTACAACAAGAAGAGGAGCCTTTTGGGTTTAACCCAAAGTAAACTCCCTCTGCAAAAACTTCGTGCGCAGCAC
>CALBVQ010000083.1 GCA_937969485.1 uncultured Saprospiraceae bacterium
ATACCAATTCTGTTTTAGAATTTCGCATATTTTCAAGTTTATTAAAAGCAATTACTTCGTTAGAAATACTCATGATAGCTAAGGCTATCCTTGCGTTTTCTGCCTTGTACTTGATTTAATAATTCTTGAAAATAAAGTGAATCCTTAAAACAGAATTGGTATAAGTTGTCGAGTATTTCTTGCTAAAACGAAGAATTCTTACGTTAGTTATTCTTCCAAAAAATCAAATTTTGGTTCCTCGTCTATATTTCTGCAATGCTGAACCAATGCCTCATTCGCGGCAGCTAATGTTATCCGTCCACTCCGTTCCTTATAACTCTGCAAGATCGGTCACACATGTCTTGAACTATTCATTTTATTCTACAGAAACTAATGAGATATTACATAGTATTATTGATCCATCAACTGACAAACAAAAATCTGTTTTTCTGAACTATCAGTAAATGCTTCTTCATTAAATTCCCCAAACTTGTGAATGATTTTAAACCCACTACATTCAATGTATGAATCCAATTCTTGGGGAAAATAGAGTCTCATGTCCAAATTTTGGATTGAATTAAACTCACCATTAATATAGTAATGCCATTCTATCCGGTTAATTTGAGTGTTGCTTTCATACAGCATACTTTGCTTTATTAAAACCTCTCTTCCATCTTCTGTGGTAAATTCAGATATAACAATCTGTTCCTTTTCTCCTTCAACTATGTACTTGATATTGGGATTATAGCAATCCATTATAAAAAAGGCTCCTTTTCTGATATGATTCTTTACAACATTTAAGGTTTGAAATAAGTCTTTATTTTGATATAAGTGATGAATCGAATTAAATGGAATAAAAATTAAATCGTATTTTTCTGCTAAATCCAAGCTTCTAATATCAGCTTGAATAAATTCAATTCTTAGATCTGCTTCCTTAGCTTTTACTATTGCTTGTTCAAGCATCGAAGAAGTAATATCAACTCCGGTTATGTTATATCCTTCTTTTGCGATAGGAAGTGTAAGTCTGCCCGTCCCGCAACAAAGCTCAAGTATGCGCGCGTCCTTGTTTTTAGGCAACCACTTTTCATAAAACTTCAAATCAGTGAGATCAGTATTCATCGCGTCGTAAATATGCGCGTCATAAATCAAATCACCAACTTTGTATGTACTATTCATAATATGTAACAATTCACAACTCTCCTAAATAAATAACAAGCAAACCAGCGTTTTCCGTAAATTAGAGTGGGACAAAACTCAATCAGGCACAATGTAAAATAACTCTTTTTATTCCCTTTTTACATTATGCAGATCTTCAATTTTTCAATCAAAAATGTAGACCAAGATGATTTACATTCTATGCTCATAGTTCCACTACAAATTTAGTCGGAATTTCTCTCTAAACGACCTTCCTCTAATTATTTCATCTAACCACCTATTCTGCAATCATATCTCGCACAAGTGTTATCTCCTCCCCTTCTTTGGGCGGAAGCCCAAACAGGATAATCATAGGCATAGCTTCCCTTCTCTGATCCCGTCCTAACCCCCTTCGTCTTCCAGAAACCATTACATAAATAGAAGTCTAAAATCAACAAAGCATCTGTTTTTAAGATTACCTTTGCTGACACTCAATTCGCAAATATGGAAAGTCTAAGTGTATTCGATATCTTTAAAATAGGAGTAGGTCCATCGAGTTCTCACACCTTAGGGCCTTGGAGAGCAGCATTGGACTTTCTTAAGAAAATGGAAAGCCACACCACAGGTATCGTCACATTACAAGTTGAACTCTATGGCTCGCTTTCTAAAACTGGCCGAGGACATGGAACCAGCATTGCCATTATGATGGGGCTTTTAGGCCACGACCCAGTAACGGTAGATACTACCAAAATCAACGAATATGTAGAAGATCTACAGGAGAGAAAACAAATCAAAATCAATAATTATGAATCATTCTTTAATCCTGACAGCGACATAATCTTTCTTCCAGATTCCTTGCCTCATCATCCCAATGCAATGCGATGTAAAATGACCGATCAAGAAGGTTCGGTGATGGAACAGGTCTACTATTCAATTGGTGGCGGATTTATAGAAATTGAAGGCGAGGACCAATCAGCAGAAACAACAGTATCTCTTCCTTACCCCATTGAAACAGCTAGTGAATTACTTAAATACTGCACTGAAAATAACAAGGCAATTTCCGACATAGTCTTCGCTAACGAATTAACTTTTCGCACTGAAGAGGAAATCAGAAATCAATTGTCTGTAATTCATAAATCAATCCTGCAGAGTGTTTATAGAGGCTGCCATGCAACAGGAACACTACCAGGAGGACTAAATGTAAAAAGACGTGCTAAAGAAATTGCCCTTAGATTGCTGCCCTCACTCAGAGAAACAGATAATATGATAGAATGGCTTGCGGAAATAAAGAATACGGACCCTAGCTTTAATACAATCAATAAGTGGATTAGCTGTTTTGCTCTTGCTGTTAATGAGGAAAACGCAGCATTCGGAAGAGTCGTTACTTCTCCCACCAATGGAGCCGCAGGTGTTATTCCAGCAGTTTTGCTATTTTATATATGCTTCTGTGATGAGGAAGTGGACCGTGCGATCGAACGATTCTTTTATGTAAGCGGTGAGATAGGAAGTTTATTCAAGAAAGGAGCCACAATTTCTGCTGCGATGGGAGGTTGTCAAGCAGAGATAGGTGTTTCTTCTGCTATGGCTGCTGCCGCTCTTACTGAAATTCAAGGCGGAACTCCTGAACAAGTATTAATGGCTGCCGAAATTGCCATGGAACATCACCTTGGAATGACATGCGATCCCATCGGTGGACTTGTTCAAATTCCTTGCATCGAACGAAATGCTATGGGAGCCATCAAAGCAATCACAGCATCAAATATTGCACTTTCCAGTACTGCAAGTCATGCAATTGTTAGTTTGGACGCAGTCATAAAAACAATGTG
>CALBVQ010000084.1 GCA_937969485.1 uncultured Saprospiraceae bacterium
ATAATACGTCTAGAATGGGAGAAAGCGCAGATTTGCTAGAAGAGGTGATTAACAGTCAGGTTTACGATCTAGAAGACAATTATGGAGATATATTTAGCAATTCCAACGAATTTGGGATAGAATCAGTGTTTGAAATTTCGCATTCTGGTGCAAGTAGAGGTGGATGGGGGAATTTTGCTAATGGAACAGAAGGTAATTATAATGTTCAGTTTTTTGGAATGAGAGATTATGTTGGTCCAGACTTTTCTACAGGCTGGAGCTTTTGTCCTGTAACTGAAAAGCTTGCAGAGAAACTGCAAGGTGATCCACGTTTCGAGCATACAATCATTGACGGAAACGAGTTGAAAGCGCAAGGAGCGTCATACACTGCTGCATACCAAAATACAGACTTCTTCATCCGAAAGTATGCTGGACTAGAGGTTGAGAAAGCGACAGACGGAGAACCTGCGCTAAACTGGGGTAAAAACGTACGGGAAATCAGATTGGCAGATGTTTACTTGATGGCAGCGGAGGCAAGGGCTCGCAATGGACAAGACGACATAGGTAGGGTTCATCTTAATAAAGTGAGATCTAGGGTAGGACTGCAACCAGTTTCTGCAAGTGGCGACCAACTGTTGAATTTTATTTATGATGAAAGGCAGAAAGAACTTGCAACAGAAGGTCATAGATTTTTCGATTTAGTAAGAACCGGAAGAGCAGCTTTAGAACTTGCTGATCAAGGATATCAGGATGGAGTACACAATCTATTACCTATTCCTCAAACCGAAATTGATATCACGGAAGGTGGTCTAATTCAAAATAATGGCTACTAAGCCAAACTTAATTATATTTAACTTCGTAAATATTATATGATGAAAATAATACAATATAGCTTTTTGGCACTAGCCATATTCATGACGGCTTGTTCGCCGTATGTAGAAGATAAGATAGAATTGGGTAGCATTCCTAACCCAAGTTTTACAATTTCTGAAGGGGCGACTCCTAACGAGTTCATCTTGACCAACACCACTGACGGTGTTTTTATTACTCAGTGGGAAGTAGAAGAACTAGGATCAAGAGACGGAGAAGAAATCGTCGTCGACATACCATTTAAAGGCGTGTACGCTGTAACAATGACTACTTTTAATGATGGTGGTTTTGCCACATCTGAAGGCGAAATTGTGGTATCTGAAGATGATCCCAATGTTTGTTTCGGAAACGTAGAACTACTTACTAATTGTGGAACTCGATCCTGGAAATTAGCACCTGAGGCAGGAGCTCTGCATGTTGGTCCTAACGTGACTGATACTTGGTGGGGCAATTCAGAAAGTGATGTAGCTTCAAGAGACTGCCATTTTAACGATGAATATATATTTTCTGTTTCAGGAGAATACGAATATAAAGCGAATGGAGATTTTTGGGCAGATTCAGATGGAAATGGAGACATTTTTCCTCCTGAGTTAGGCTTGACCGTAGGTTGTCATCCTGAAGAAGCATGGCCAGAAGCGTTTAAGTCATGGGGATCAGGAATCCATAAATTCTCTACGTCTGGCGATCAACTTACAGTGACTGGAACAGGAGCATGGATGGGACTATACAAAGTGGGAACAGCAGCTGAGGTAGGTACTCCACAAGAGTCTGTTACTTTAAATATCTTGGAATTAACAAGTGATCGTATGGTCTTATTCGCTGATTATAGTGGAGTAGTGTGGAGGTTTACATTTGTTCCTTCATAAACCTAAAAATGATATTGATGTATAAAATTTCTTATTTGCTGATTTTTACCTTTCTATTTAGTTGCGAACCTAACGGGCCCGTGACTGAAGAGCCAAAAGTTGGTATTACTATTCAAGATGTTACAAGATTCGAACAGAATGAAAATAATACCTTTGATTTTCAGGTATTTCTAAGTGAAACCACAACAGATCTAGTCACTGTTAATTTCGAAACTGAAGGTGATACAGCTGAGGACGGTCTTGATTTTATTGGGCAAAGCGGTCAAATAAGCTTTGCAGCAGGAGAAAATACAGCAACAATATCTGTCGAAATAATTGGAGACGATCTAAAGGAGAGCGACGAACAATTCTTTGTGAAGTTATCTAATCCTGTAAATGCTATTTTGGCGAAAGCCAAAGGAACAGCTACCATACGTAATGAGGATACTAAGATTGACATTCCTGAAGACGGTTACATCACTCCTGAATCATATGGTGGATACACTCTTAACTGGCAAGATGAATTTGACGGAGACGCTTTAGATCTTGGTTGTTGGACACATGAAATAGGTAATTCTGGATGGGGTAATAACGAATCTCAGTATTATACAGATGAGGATGCCAATAGCTTTATTGAAAATGGAAATCTAGTGATAGAAGCCCGTAAAGAGCAGTACAACGGAGCAGATTATACCTCGGCTCGTTTGATAACTCAAGATAAAAAGTTATTCACTCATGGTAGGGTAGATATTCGTGCAATTCTTCCGGAAGGTCAAGGGATATGGCCTGCTTTGTGGATGTTGGGAACAAATATTGACGAAATTGGATGGCCAGCATGCGGAGAAATTGATATAATGGAGTTAATCGGTCACGAGCCTGGAACTACACATGGTACAGCGCACTGGGGCCCACAAGGACAGGGATTCAGTACATTTAAAGGAGAATCTTACAAGTTACCAACTAATGAGAAGTTTTCCGATGAGTATCATGTATTTAGTATCATTTGGGAACCTGGGCAGATTACTTGGTACGTGGATGATAATGAATTTTTTAGCTTGTCGCAAAGCGACGTCAATGTAAATTATCCTTTTGATCAAGACTTTTTCTTTATTTTCAATATTGCAGTAGGGGGGAATTGGCCAGGATATCCCGATGCCACTACTCAGTTTCCACAGCAGATGGTTGTAGATTATATTCGCGTATTTGATAAGAATTAAATTATGCGCATTTTTCTTCTTTGTACGCTTTTAAGTTTTGGCTATTTTGGGTCCACCCAAAGTTTTCTAAAAACGCAAGGCAAAGACATTGTAAACGAGAATGGAGACCCGTTTCTGTTGCGGGGGATGGGACTTGGTGGATGGATGGTGCAAGAAGGGTATATGTTACAAACGGCCGATTTTGCAAATCCTCAACATGAAATTAAGGAATTTATCGAGGAACTAGTAGGCGCAGAAGCAACAGAGGAGTTCTATGATGCGTGGTTAGCAAATCACGTTTCTAAATCTGATATTGATCTTTTAGCCGAATGGGGGTTCAACTCTGTTCGATTACCTATGCACTATAATTTATATACGTTACCTATTGAAGATGAACCAGTAGAAGGCGAAAATACCTGGATCGACAAGGGTTTTGTATTGACAGATTCACTTATTTCATGGTGTGCCCAAAACAACATTTACGTTGTCCTTGACATGCACGCCACACCAGGTGGCCAAGGTTATGACTCCGGTATTTCAGACTATGATCCTACGAAACCCTCACTTTTTGAAAGTGAGGCAAATCAAGAAAAGTTGGCTTCTTTATGGAAACAGCTGGCAATTCGATACAAAGACGAGCCGTGGGTGGCGGGATATGATCTCATAAATGAGCCCAATTGGGATTTGCCGGGAGGTACTTTGCTCAGAACAATCTATGAGCGAGTAACTGATAGCATTAGAACAATTGATACTGAGCATATTTTGTTTATTGAGGGCAACTGGTTTGCTAACGATTTTACGGGATTAACTCCTCCGTGGGACGATGAAATAGTATATAGTCCACATAAATACTGGAGTGTAAACGATCAGGCCTCCATACAATGGGTGCTTGACCTGAGAGATACCTATGATAGACCATTATACCTAGGTGAAAGTGGAGAAAATTCGAATCAATGGTTCCGTGATGCGATAGCGCTTCTGGAGGGAGAAAATATAGGTTGGGCTTGGTGGCCAATGAAAAAAATCGAGGCAATTGCTGGCCCTTTATCGGTTAATAAGACCTTTGGTTACGAGGCAATATTGAACTACGGAAAAGGTACTGGACCTAAACCGACAGAGGAATCTGCAAAGCTTGCCCTGACTCAAGTGGCCAATAATTTCAAGACACAGAATTGCGTATTTGAACCTGGTGTTATTGACGCGATGTTTCGTCAAGTGTCTAGTGATGAGACAGTCCCATACAAAACGCATTCTATTCCTGGTGTCATTAATGCTGCCCACTACGATTTGGGCTCAGAGGGGAACGCTTATTTCGATACAGAATCAGGCACTTATCACGTAACTACAGGAGAATATACTGCATGGAATAATGGTTGGACACTGCGTAATGATGGGGTGGATATCGAACCAACAATGGACCAAGAAAATGAAGCACAAATCAATGTAGGATGGACCGCAGAAGGAGAGTGGATGAAGTATTCCTTGAGCGATGTGGAGGAAGGTGCATACACTGTTAACTTGCGAACAGCTGGGGGTGACTTTGGTGGAAAATTTCATTTTTCGGCTGATGGTGTTGATATAACTGACTCACCATTTGTTCCTTTCTCCGGGGGGTATCAATCTTGGCAGACGACTACTGTTGAAAATGTAGTTCTCTATGCTGAAACCGACCACATCGTATTTCATTCAGACGGATCAGGCTTTAATTTAGGGCAATTTGAATTTATCAAAACTGGTGAAATTAGTGATATTGCTACCACTTTTGTTTCAGGAATAACCAAGTCGGAGACTGTAGTGTCAATTGACGTAAATAAGTTTATTAAGGAGTCATCCGTTCTCAATCCGAGTGACTTTAGTTTATTAGTAAGTGGACAGATAATTACACCTGTAGCTGCTCAAATTAGCTCCGAAGATGCAAGAATTATTGAGCTGACTGTTGACCAAGAACTAACGTTTCAGAACATAATCAAAGCAAGTTATTTTGGGAATTCTATCGCATCAACTGATGGAGTTGTACTCGATGGTTTTACATTGAAGGACATTACGAATAATTTAGAGGAATTTTTCGTAATTCCTACCAAGATCGAGGCGGAGGATTATTTTAATCAAGAG
>CALBVQ010000085.1 GCA_937969485.1 uncultured Saprospiraceae bacterium
AAAAGCTGGAATCGATTTTGCTGTTGAGCTTAACAGCACTTTTGATGCGATTGGTAATGCGGGTTCAGACTTAAGTGGCCCAGTCGAAGGCATGAATTCAGTATTCAATTTAATGGATTCAGGATTCGAATGCATTGCGGATGTTCCTGGACTAAAGATTATTTCTGCACTATGGATCAACTGCTATGGACCTGCTGTTGATTTTTGCATGGAAGGTATGGGGAGGATAGCAAATTTGCGTGAGAAAGGATTTGAGGATATTGTAGATGTTACCATAAGTAAATGGTTGAAAAGTGATGTAAATGATGACAATAAAGCACCTACCAGAGTAAAGGATTTAATAGAAGGTAAATTGACAGGTGGCTGGGAATTGTTTAATTATATGTGGGATGTGATGTGTGGAGAAAGTAGTAGGTTAGGAAACGAGGCAGTAATCAAGTACTTCGAAGACAACTACTATCGAATCGACGCAGCCTCTAAAGATGAAGACCCGCTTCCTTACGATGGGATTGGTCCATTTTGGTCAATCGATCCTGCCGACCTGATGAGATGGTCACTTGATAATAAGTACTTATTGTGGAGCTTGTTTTACGGTACAAAATTGCCTTTCCCTCCTAAGACTACTGCTCCATCGTAAATTCGATATAGGCGAAGAACAGTAATCGGCTATATTTTTCTTATCTTCTTGTATAGAATCTTTCCTCCAACATTCAACTGAAGCATATACAAGCCTGGGTGCATGATATTCCCATTAATCTCCCGCAAGTCCTTGGAAAGCTCTCCTTCTGTTACTAACCGTCCTTGCATATCCAATATCCTGAAACTAGCCCTTTTTTCAATCATTACTTGAATATAGCTGTCAAAAGGATTCGGATAAATTTTTATGTCGGCCGAAGCTGCCTGTTCGATAGAAACGGCTTGATTCATTACCTCATTTATTGCATCCAGCAGTGAAAGTTCTTCATAATTGTCCTGACCCAATTCCCAAATCATTACTCCAAGTAAGTTTTCATCAAGAGCATATTGCGTCTTAGCTTTGATTGTAGGAATGCCATTATAGTATATATCATCAACTTGATCAAGCTGAGCTGCCGCCTCGTCAAACGAAACAATATACCTGTAGGTATAGGTATCAGTAGCTGTCGGATCCGAAAAATCGTAACCGTAAAATGGCATGCCGAGCGTCAATCTTGATTCGTCCAATCCCTGTAATTTCCAGTAAAACAAACTGTTCTCCGCAAATGAAAATGGGGAATGTGGCCCTGGATTTCCTGGTGCCCATGGCCCAGTCAGATCATAAACCATCATATTTACCCAGTCAAATGCATCAAGCGCTTCGTCTGAAATCTCTGGGTATCGGTACGTGCCGGGTAGGGAAGCGCTAAAGTCGTAGTTGTGGGCATGTAATGAATCTGCTAGCTCTATTGCGAAGGGCGAATAAAGTGGAGTCACGTATTGCCACTCCAGATCTAAATCGACCCCGTCCGCATTATTATTCTTTACGTACTTAACAATCTTGTGGATGAATTCCGATCTGTTCTCTTCCTTCATCAGACTCTGCCACGCCAAGTCCCATTCAGGTTTCAAATATCCACCTGCAAGTGAAATGAAAACCTTCACATCATTATCAATGGCCTTATTAATCGTATATGCAATGGGAGCGTTTTCAAAAGACAAGTTTCCCTCCATATCTGGATTGGCAAATGCCAGGTTGAGGTGTGTAATTGCGTCGAAATTAATGTCATCTACATAATCGAATCTGTAGTGGGGTAAGAATCCTACAACATAAGAATTTTGGGCTTTAAGCCCAAAAACAATAGTTAACAAGAAGACGAAATTAATCCATTTTTTCATCATTGTAAAGATATGAAAAAGCAGTGATTTATAACCAGTAAGCTAATTACCACGAATCTTTATGTCCGTTGTCAATTGTATAGTCTTACTGAATGTTTCCATTCTTATGTTGGTATCCCATCATCTGAGCTTAATGCTGGCTTAAATTCGTATAAATATTGCGAACAAGCGTTCGTGTGTGAAATTATTTCGATTTTCTTCTATTCCAAATAATCTGCTATATGTGGAATTGCAATTATATCTACGGGAAATTTTCATGCGTTTCAAACGCGCATTTCAAATAATATTCTGATTTAACAAAAATCCTTGCTCTATTTTATTACATCAAATAAGACTTTTTTCATAAATAATACTGCTTTTTCTAACTCCAATGTGAATAGCAATTATAGTTTTACATCATGTTAACAACTATTATTATATCAATTATTATTTCTGTCGTAGTCATTATTACATGACCTCGAAGAGTAGTAATTTATATAATAATAAAGGGCTGTTCTTCAATATGAAGTAGCCCTTTTTTAATTTAAGTCAATGGATAAAAGAAATAAATATAGCCGTCAAGTAACGCAAGATCCTAGTCAGCCAGCAGCGCAAGCGATGTTGCATGCACTTGGTCTTAGTAGAGCGGATCTTGCAAAGCCTTTTGTGGGGGTTGCATCTACTGGATATCAAGGTAATCCATGCAACATGCACCTGAATGACTTAGCTACTGGTGTTAAAGAATCTATCGATAAGCAAAATTTGGTCGGTTTGATTTTTAACACGATTGGTGTGAGCGACGGAATATCGATGGGAACATATGGTATGAGATACTCGCTTCCATCTCGAGATATGATTGCGGACAGCATGGAAACTGTCGTGCAAGCAATGAGCTACGATGCCTTAGTTACGATTGTTGGTTGTGACAAAAATATGCCTGGTGCCTTAATGGCCTTATTAAGGCTTAACAGACCAGGAATTCTCATGTACGGAGGAACGATTGCTCCAGGATGTGTGGCAGGCAAAAAGCTGGATGTTGTTTCTGCTTTTGAAGCTTGGGGAGAGAAAGTTAGTGGGAAAATAAATGAGGATCAATTTCAACAGGTAATTGAAAATGCATGTCCAGGTGCTGGTGCTTGCGGAGGGATGTACACTGCGAATACCATGGCTTCGGCTATCGAAGCTATGGGAATGAGCCTTCCATTTAACTCGTCGAATCCGGCAGTTAGCAGCGACAAGACTGATGAATATGCGGGTATCGCTTCGGCTCTGGATACTCTTCTTACTTCGGATTTAAAGCCTAGAGATATAGTCACAAAAGCTTCTATCGAAAATGCAGTAAGACTGATTATGGTCTTGGGAGGTAGTACTAATGCTGTGTTGCACATGATTGCAATCGCAGATGCTGCAGAAGTGGATTTTTCAATTGATGATTTCACTCGAATTGCTGAAGAAACTCCTTTTCTTGCAGATCTTAAACCCAGTGGAAAATACCTGATGGAAGATCTTCATAATGTGGGTGGAATTCCGGCCGTATTGAAATTCATGCTGGCAGAGGGCATGCTTGATGGTAGTTGTATGACTGTAACAGGTAAAACAATGGCTGCAAATCTAGCAGAGGTACCTAGTTTGAAGGAAGGACAAAAAATTATACATCCTGTTACTGAAGCTGTAAAGGCGACCGGACACATCCGCATTCTATATGGTAACATTGCGAGTGAGGGGTCTGTGGCTAAGATAACTGGAAAAGAAGGTAGTTTCTTTAAAGGTACAGCCAAGGTTTTTGAAGGGGAATTCGATGCCAATCAAGGTATTGCAGATGGACTTGTGTCCAAAGGAGATGTGATCGTAATAAGATACGAAGGACCCAAAGGAGGTCCTGGAATGCCAGAAATGCTTAAACCCACAGCTGCTATAATGGGAGCTGGTCTAGGTAATGACGTCGCATTAATCACAGACGGAAGATTTAGTGGTGGTACACACGGATTTGTGGTAGGACATATTTGTCCAGAAGCTCAAGTAGGTGGAAACATAGCACTTATTCAGAATGGAGATGAAATTAGTATCAATGCGGAAGAAAATACCATCGAACTTCATGTCTCGGAAGAAGAATTAACTCAACGAAGAAAGAATTGGACACCCCCTCCATTAAAGGTAAAAAGAGGGAGTTTATACAAATACGCAAATATTGTCACTTCAGCATCTACGGGCTGTCTAACAGATAAATTTTAAACATGGAATCAGTAAAATCACAAACTATCACTGCCCCTAGCACCCAACAAGTTAACGGTTCCAAAGCCGTGCTAGAAGCTCTCGTTAAAGAAGGAGTGGAGTATATTTTTGGCTATCCGGGTGGAGCGATAATGCCTATTTATGATGAGCTTTATCATTACCATGATCAGTTGAAGCATATTTTAACTCGGCACGAACAAGGTGCTACCCATGCAGCGCAGGGTTATGCCCGAGCTTCTGGTAGAGTGGGAGTGTGTTTTGCAACTTCCGGGCCAGGTGCTACGAACCTCATCACAGGAATAGCAGATGCACAGATTGATAGCACTCCTCTTGTCTGTATAACAGGGCAAGTTGCCGCGCACTTACTTGGTACTGATGCCTTTCAAGAGACGGATATCATCGGTATATCTATGCCTGTCACCAAGTGGAATTTTCAAATTACTAAAGCATCAGAGATTCCAGGCGTACTGGCTAAAGCGTTTTACATTGCCAAGAGTGGAAGACCGGGGCCCGTCCTTATCGATATTACTAAGAATGCACAGTTTGAGGAATTTGATTTTTCGTATGAACAATGCAAAGGGTTTCGATCCTATATTCCCACACCAAAACTAAATTTTGATCAAATCGATGCCGCTGCGAGAGTAATCAATGCAGCCGAGAAACCTATGCTTTTGCTAGGGCAGGGCGTGATTTTGGCGGAAGCCGAAAACGAACTTAAAGCATTTATTGAGAAAGCGCATATTCCTACAGCGTGGACAATCATGGGGCTCTCAGCTCTAGAAACTACCCACGAATTGAATGTGGGAATGCTTGGTATGCACGGAAATTATGGTCCGAACAAGCTAACAAATGAATGTGATGTATTGATTGCTGTTGGAATGCGATTCGACGATAGAGTCACAGGTGATCTGAAGCAATATGCCAAGCAAGCGACCGTAGTACATATAGAAATTGATAATGCCGAAATAAGTAAAAATGTTCATGCTCATTACCCAGTTTTAGGTGATGCGAAGGAAGCATTAACAGCCTTATTGCCTGTGATAGAGGAGAATAATCATGAAGATTGGTTAAATGAATTTAGGGCTTTCGCCCAAACGGAATACGATAAAGTCATTCACGATGAATTAAACCCAGAGTCCGCGGAGTTGACGATGGGAGAAGTGATAAAGTTCATAAATGAGGAAGTAAATAACGACGCTATCATAGTAACAGACGTAGGGCAGCATCAAATGGTGGCCTGCAGATATGCAGGATTTAAACAGACGAAGTCATCGATCACATCCGGTGGATTAGGCACAATGGGCTTTTGCTTGCCTGCTGCAATTGGTGCTAAAATGGGCGCTCCCGATAGAGAAGTAATTGCAATTATAGGTGATGGAGGTGTGCAAATGACTATTCAAGAACTAGGGACAATTCTCCAGACAGGAGTAAATGTCAAAGTAGTCATACTGAATAACGAATTTTTGGGAATGGTGAGACAATGGCAAGAGTTGTTCTTCGACAAACGCTATTCAGCAACAGAGATGATAAATCCCGATTTTATGCTTTTGGCGAAAGCCTATTCAATAGAATGTGAAAAAGTTGACGAAAGGGATAAGCTGCGTGCTGCAATCCATGAAATGATTAGCCACGATGGACCTTATCTCCTAGAAGTTCGAGTAGGAAAAGAAAATAATGTGTTTCCTATGGTACCGAGTGGAGCATCAGTAAGCGATATAATACTTGAAAAACCACAAAATATTTAAAATGAGTAGATTAACCATATCCATATTTTCAGAGAGTAGGGCAGGGATTCTAAATAAAGTTAGCTCAGCTTTTTCACGTAGAAAGATTAATATTTTAAGCTTGACAGCCTCGGAATGTGAAGTTGAAGGTATTTTTAGATACACTTTATTAGTCGAAGACGATGAAAGTAAGATACGTAAAATGGTGCTGCAGCTTGAAAAGCAGGTGGAGGTTGTAAAAGCGTTTTATCACTTTGAAGAAGAGTTAGTTTCACAGGAATTAGCACTTTTCAAGATACCTACTTCATCTATGACTAATGGGAACGCGGAGAAGATTATCAGAGAACACAATGCTAGGTTTTTGACTATAGAACAAGACTATGCGGTAGTTGAAAAGACAGGCTTTCGTGCTGAAATTCAAGCCCTCTTTGACGAGTTAGCACCTTTAGGTATTTTAGAATATGCAAGCTCAGGAAGAGTTTCAATAAGTAAACCCGAAACAAACATTCAATCATATTTTAATCAAGAAGTACTAGGAGAAAAGATTTCTCGCAGAATAAGTATTTAATTACAAATCAAAAATTTAAATAATAATGGCAGTATTAAACTTTGGAGGGACAGAAGAAAATGTAGTGACAAGAGAAGAATTACCTTTGGCACAAGCTAGAGAGAACTTAAAAGATGAAACCATCGCAATTATTGGTTACGGAGTTCAAGGACCTGGACAAGCTTTAAATCTAAGAGACAATGGCTTCCATGTGATCGTAGGACAACGTAAAGAGTCGAAAACATGGGATAAAGCAGTGGCTGATGGTTGGGTTCCAGGAGAAACTCTTTTTCCTATCGCTGAAGCAGCTCAGAAAGGTACTGTCATACAGTATTTGTTGAGCGATGCTGCTCAGATCGAGCTATGGCCGACTATCAAGGAGAACTTGAACGAGGGAGATGCGCTTTATTTTTCACATGGATTTGCCGTGACGTACAAAGAAAGGACAGGAGTTATTCCACCAGCGAATGTTGATGTTATCCTTGCTGCTCCCAAAGGTTCAGGAACCAGTTTGAGAAGATTGTTCTTGGCGGGAAAAGGGCTTAATTCGAGTTTTGCAATATTTCAAGATGCGACTGGAAAAGCACGAGAAAGAGTTACTTCGTTAGGTATAGGGATTGGTTCGGGATACCTTTTTGAAACTACATTCAAAAGAGAGGTCAACAGTGATTTGACAGGGGAAAGAGGAACATTAATGGGAGCAATTCAAGGTCTTTTTGCTGCACAATATGACTTATTGAGAAGTAAAGGTCATTCACCTTCAGAGGCTTTCAATGAGACAGTAGAAGAAGCGACTGAATCACTCTATCCACTGATTGCTGAAAATGGAATGGACTGGATGTATGCTAACTGCAGTACTACAGCTCAACGAGGGGCACTAGACTGGTGGAAGAAATTCCGTGATGCAACCGCGCCAGTTTTCAAAGAATTATATGAAGAGGTAGAGTCCGGCAGAGAGGCGCAAAGATCAATTGATACGAATTCTCAAAGTGATTATCGTGTGAAATTAGACGCTGAACTAGCTGAGTTGCGAGAAAGTGAAATGTGGCAGGCAGGAAAGGCTGTTCGTTCTTTACGTCCCAAAAATTAAGTTATGACTGTTGCAGGTACTACTGATTCATTGATATCAATTGAAGAAATAATGAAAGCACAGCAACGTCTGGCTGGCGTTGTGCTAAAGAGTCCTTATATCCGAAATTATAATTTAAGTGACGAGTACGGATGTAATCTTTGGTTGAAGAGAGAGGATCTTCAGGTAGTTCGTTCATTCAAGATTCGTGGTGCCTACAACAAGATCAAATCTCTTTCTACTGCCGATTTAGAAAAAGGAGTAGTGTGCGCAAGTGCAGGAAATCATGCACAAGGTGTGGCTTTTGCTTGTGCACATCTCTCTACCTATGGCACAATTGTCATGCCCTCAACAACTCCTAGTCAGAAGGTGAAAAAAGTAAAACACTTTGGGAAAGGTTTTGTAAAGATTCTCTTGGAAGGTGATACATTCGATGATGCTTATCAAGTAGCTCTGGAAGTTCAACAAGAAAGTGGAGCGGTTTTTATTCATCCATTTGACGATGAACTTGTGATTGCTGGTCAAGGAACAATCGCATGTGAAATTGTAGAGGAGTCCACGGAACCACTTGATTTTCTTTTTATTGCAGTAGGCGGCGGTGGATTAATATCAGGTATTACGAGCTACATGAAAAAGATTAGCCCTGCCACTCGGATTATAGCTGTTGAGGCATCAGGTGCCCCAGCGATGTATAATTCTGTGAAGACCGGCTCACGGGTTTTATTAGATTCCATTGATGGATTTGCCGATGGAGTAGCGGTCAAGGAAATTGGGATTCGATCCTTTGATATTTGTAAAGAGTATGTGGATGATTTCGCACTTGTTGAAGAGGGAGCGATATGTTCGGCCATCTTATCTCTTTACAACGATGAAGCAATTGTTGCTGAACCAGCTGGGGCTGTGGGAATTGCTGCGCTAGATCAATATAGACAGCAAATTAAAGGAAAGAATGTAGGAGTTATAATTTGTGGAGGAAATAATGATGTGGCTCGTACGGAAGAGATCAGAGAAAGAGCTTTGTTATGGGAAGGTAGAAAGCATTATTTTATTGTTAGATTTCCACAGCGCGCAGGTGCTTTGAAGGAATTTTTGACTGTGCTTGGTCCAGAAGATGACATTGCTCATTTTGAATATACAAAGAAGAACAATAGGACAACTGGTCCAGCTGTTGTAGGCATCGAATTGAAAGATAAGAATGATTTTTCGCAGCTGGTCGAACGCATGACAGAGCGAAGAATAAATTTTGAACACATCAATGATAGTCCACTGTTATTTGAATGGATTGTCTAAGTGATAACAGAATGCATATGGTGAAATCTTAAACCCGAATTATGTATTAGGTTTTCGTCATGAGAGCTTAAAATGCAAAGAGAATGGGAGCTCAACAGTTCTTTTGAAGCGCAGGCGTGGTCACCATCACGGTGAGCATCAAAAGAGCTGGACGTTCCTATTATCGAAGCAGTT
>CALBVQ010000086.1 GCA_937969485.1 uncultured Saprospiraceae bacterium
TCGTGCTTGTGCACTTTCGGCAGGCCTGTTTTAAAGGTAAACTCCTGATTATAGATTTCATGTTCGAATGGAAGCTCGATAAATTCCAGTTCAGGAAACACTTTTTTCATGGCAACCCTTACATACGGGTCCATTCCGTAATTATCATCTATATGAAGAAAGCCTCCACCCAGCAAATAAATTCTTAGATTTTCTGCCTCTTGATCACTAAAAATCACATTTCCGTGACCTGTCATATGCAAAAAAGGGTAACTAAATATTTCTGCGGAACTCACTTCTACTGTAGCATAATCAGCTTCAAAGTGCGTTTCTATTTCTTTGTTACAAAAACGTGCTAAATTCGGCAATGCAGTAGGATTGGAATACCAATCTCCCCCACCATTATACTTCAGCAGTGCAAGCTTCATACCCTCTTGAGCAAATAAACCATTACCAAATGCCAATGCACAGATCAATATTAAAGTCCGAATCATATCATTCTTTTTTACTATTAACGCAAATTACGCAGAAATGATTTTATATTTAAAATTATAACTAAAAACTATGCGAATACTTATCCTTTCTTTAATTTTTCTATTGGCTTGTTCGACCAGCAAGAATTCTTCTAAGAAAATGTCAGAACAAGAAATGTTAGAAAAGAACTTGTCTCATGAGAAGACTCGAATGCAGTTCAAACTGATTTCTTCTACCTTTAATGATAAGAAAGATGTGTGGGCTTCCGCCCAAAATCAGCTTGGTGACTTCGATGAAGCAAAATACATCGAACTAAAACCATTTATTTACGAACGTTCCATAAATGAAATTCAACAGTTCATATCTGAACGCAAACTAAGTTATGAACTCTTGACTAAATGGTACTTATATAGGATAATAAAGTTTGAATCCGACCCAGAGACTTCGCTACATGCGATAATAGCTATTAACCCAGATGCCGTCCTCCGTGCCAGGCAATGCGATTATGAAAACAATTCAAACACTTCCAGAATATATGGAATGCCTATCTTGTTGAAAGACAACATAGGAGCTAATGGAATGGCAACAACGGCAGGAGCTATTGTACTATCAAACAATTTCACGCGTGACGCCAGAATAGTTGAGAATCTGAAAGCCAACGGGGCAATAATACTTGGCAAAGCAAATTTGAGTGAATGGGCATATTTCTTTTGTCAAGGTTGTCCGGTAGGATATTCTGCAGTAGGAGGTCAAACGCTTAATCCGTATGGAAGAGGAGAGTTTGAAAGTGGTGGTTCTTCTTCGGCGAGTGGTGCGGCGGTTGCAGCAAATTATGCAGTAGCAGCAATAGGAACTGAAACTGCCGGTTCCATCCTATCACCTAGCGCACAAAACAGTGTCGTTGGCTTGAAGCCAACTGTAGGAATTGCGAGTAGAAGCGGAATCGTGCCTATCAGCAGCACCTTAGATACACCAGGACCAATGACAAAAAACGTAAGTGACAACGCCATCTTACTAGCTGCAATAGCGGGAAAAGACAGCCAAGATTCTGCCACCGATAAGGCACCTGAGCTTAATAACTACACGGTTGATAACTTGCGTACTTCGATTTCTTTATTCAAGTTCGCTGTCAATAAGGAGTATCTAGATGCTTCACCATTGTATAAAAACATGGTTGAACACTTAAGAACAAACGGAGCGACAATACTAGAATTCACACCAGAAAAAGCAGAATTGGATGGTTTTTTAGATGTTCTGTACTATGATATGAAAAAAGATTTACCAAAATATCTTTCGATCTATAGCCCCAGATCAGTGCAAGTAAGATCAGTACAAGATGTCATCGATTTCAATAAGGAGAATATCGAATCAAGAGCGCCTTACGGACAAGCGATTTTTGAAGCGACTACTGCTTACAGGATGTCACCAGATAGTATGAATATATTAAAAGCTAGCTTAGAAGAAAATGCGAGAAACATGTATTCCGAGATGCTTGAAGTTGAGCAAGTGGACGCCATCCTATCGATAAATAACTATGACGCTGCTTATGCGGCCGTAGCTAAATATCCTGCTTTGGCTTTGCCTATGGGATATACAGCCGAAGGAGAACCTCAAGCTTTAACCTTGATAGCTTTACCGTTTCACGAACAAGACTTACTAAATATAGCTAAGACAATTACAGATGCATTTCCTAAGCGAGTGGCACCTGCTGGAATGAATGACTAGACATTCATGTCATTCAACAAGCGAAAAAAGGAAACTGAAGTAAGTGCTGCCGTCTCAGTGCGCAGCCGTTCATCTCCTAAACTCACTAGTCTATATCCAGCTCCCATTGCTAATTTTATTTCATCGTCACGAAAACCGCCCTCGGGGCCTATGCAAATCGTTGTTGGCTTGCCGATTGAAAAACCCTTAGAGAAATGTAGCGTTTCACTTGTCAAACAAGCCATCATTTTTTGAACTGTTGATGAAGCATTTATCCAAGGTTCAAACTCAACCAGTTCATTAATAGTTGGCATTGTAGCCTTTAGGGATTGTTTCATTGCTGCCAAAGCAATCCTTTTCATGCGATCGACTTTGATAATTTTACGTTCACTGTGCTTACAGAGAATAAATGATATTTCATTAATCCCTATTTCGACTGCTTTTTCAACAAACCATTCAATTCTGTCGATATTTTTTGTAGGTGCCACTGCAATGTGCAGATAAGGAGATGAGGACGAGATAGAATTCCTTTCTATAATCTTTGCTTGAATTTCTTTTTTTGTAGACTTGACAATCTCTGCTCTGTACAAGGTTCCAGAGCCATCGGTGAAATTAATAGCGTCGCCTTTCGATTTCCTTAGGGCATTCTGAATGTGCCGCATTTCCTCATTTTCGAAGAAAGCAATGTCGTTTTGAATTTTATCTGTGTAAAAAAGAACCATTCTGCAAAAATAAGAATTAATTGAGTGCAATGTATTTTATACCTTTGCGGTTCTTTGCTAGCTTAACATTCCTAAAGCGAAAACTTTGCAGAGATACTAAAACAAATAAATGGAAATTTTAATAAAGTTATTACAAGTCATCTTAAGTTTATCAATTCTTGTGGTATTACACGAGGGTGGTCACTTTTTACCTGCTAAATGGTTCAAGACAAGAGTTGAAAAATTTTACTTGTTTTTTAATCCTGGATTCGAGCTCTTCAAAAAGAAAATAGGGGAAACAGAATATGGAATAGGTTGGTTGCCTTTCGGTGGCTACGTAAAAATATCAGGGATGATCGATGAGAGTTTCGATAAGGAACAAATGGCTGGAGAGCCGCAGCCTTGGGAATTTCGATCTAAGCCAGCTTGGCAACGATTCATTATTATGATAGGAGGTGTAACTGTAAACCTTATCTTAGGTGTGTTGCTATTTATCATGATTTTCGCAGTATATGGCGAAAAATATATTCCAGCCGAAAATGTAAAGTATGGAATCTATGTTGACTCGCTCGGTTACGATGTAGGTTTGAGAACTGGAGATGTAATTCTGAAATATGGAGATAAGTCCTTTGACAAATTTAGCAGGGGAGCTATTATTTCTGACGTTGTCCTAAATGGTACGAATACGATCACTGTTGACCGAAATGGGGAGATGGTGAGCATTCCTGTTGATCCTAAATATGTAGGGATTTTCGGAAGCCAGAAAATGAAGCAAATGCTTTTCTTCGACGCAAGAACGCCATTCGAAATAACAGAGGTGTCGAAAGGGACTAAGAAATTTGGCCTCTTTAAAAAAGGAGAAGATGGACCAGCAGCAAAGGCAGGCATCGAAGCTGGCGACAAAATTGTGTCAATCGGAGGTCGTACTTTCGACTTCTATGATGAAGCGATAAAGATAACTAAAGAGTTTGGTGGGCAAGAAGTACCTGTAGTGATAGAACGCGCTGGCCAACAAATGACTAAGCAAGTTGCACTTACTAAAGAAGGTAAAATGGGAGTAGTAAGACAGCCTTTGAATTACTTCTATGGACAAGAAACTCAGGATTACACATGGGGAGAAGCTGTACCCGCAGGATGGAACAAGTCAGTAAAATTCTTAGGCGATCAATTGAAAGCCTTCAAGAAAATGTTCAGCGGTGAATTGAAAGTAACTGAAAGTCTGGGAAGTCTGATTTCAATAGGAAATCTATTCCCAAGCAAATGGGATTGGTCAGCGTTTTGGAATCTAACTGCAATGCTTTCTCTCATTTTGGGAATCATGAATTTATTACCTATTCCAGCTTTGGATGGTGGATATATAGTGTTCTTAATCTGGGAAATGGTGAGCGGTAAAAAAGTGTCGGACAAGACAATGGAAATCGCTAACACGATCGGTTTTTTCATCCTCATAGGATTAATGATCTTCGCGCTAGGGCTGGATGTCTCTAGGATAATCTAAAGTGCATTTATCGTAGGTAAAGATTTGTGTCATATGAATTACTTTGATTTTTTTGGGCTCGAGCCCAAATTTAACATAAACGGAAAAGCGCTTAAACTCCTGTACTATGAGAAGATGAAGGAATTTCATCCAGATATGCAGGTTAATGCTTCGGCCGATGAGCAAGCAGAAGTGTTACGTATGAGTTCGATTAATAACGAGGCTTACAAGACGCTAAGAGATTTTCACTTACGATTAAAGTATATTCTCTCAACATACTATCCTGGTAATGAGCCACCGTCTACCATCCTCCCCCAAATGTTCTTAATGGAAATGATGGACATGAACGACGATCTAGAGGAGATCAAGAATTCCAATGATCAGACAAAATCAGATGCGTTTGAAAATCAGGTGCTGGACACGCTAGAGAAAATGAAAACAGAGATCGAAAACGTTGTGAAAGATACGTCTGTTGAAGAAGCTTCTAAAGACGTTTTCGATCAAATCAATGAATATCTTCTAAAAAAGAATTATCTTCATCGTGCAATTTCAAATGTGCGCAATGAAAAGGATATCTAATGACATTCGGATTTCCGCTCCTGTAAACAAGGTGTGGAACACAATATTTGATCCCACATCGTTTGGTCTTTGGACAGAAGCGTTTACAAAAGGATCGTATTATGTCGGGAGCCTTGAAAGCGGTGCATCCATACGGTTCCTAGCAAAAAATAAGAAAGGTAAAATCGACGGAATGGTGTCGGAAATTGCAGAGAACATTCCATATGAATATCTTTCGATCAGACATCTAGGATGGGTTTTCAACGGTGTGGATGACACGGAAAGTGAAGAAGTTAAGTCTTGGGCTCCTGCTTATGAGAATTATAGGTTTACGCAGGATGGCGACACTACTATTTTGACAGTCGTGGCAGATTTAAGTGATGAATATGCCGCGATGTTTACTCGGTTGTGGCCAATCGCACTAGCTAAGATCAAGGAATTGTCTGAGGGGTGGTGATCTAATACCAATTCTGTTTTAAGGTTTCACTTTATTTTCAAGAATTATTAAACCCGAATTATGCATTAGGATTTCGTCACGAGAGCGTAAAATGCAAAGAGAATGGGAGCTCAACAGTTCTTTTGAAGCGCAGCCGTGGTCAC
>CALBVQ010000087.1 GCA_937969485.1 uncultured Saprospiraceae bacterium
TTCTTTTGAGGCGCAGGCGTGGTCCCCATCACGGTGAGCATCAAAAGAGCTGGACGTTCCCATTGTCGAAGCAGTTTCAGCTCGTAATAGATATCTTAATGCATATTTCGGGTTAAAATTAAATTTTGTGAGTGATTGGAAATGAAATATTATGACGGGCCATCACAAAATATATCTTTCTTTCGTTTGTTAGTGTGTAACATGTATTTGTCCATTAAATCTAATACCATGCAAATGAAACAATTACTTCCACTACTTTTATTAGCCTTTTTCGGCATGTCTACCGCAAGTGCGCAGTTCACCAAAATAGGAATTACTGCAGGATATGATACTGATCTAGTTAAAAGCCTTAGTGCTGATTATATAACAAGTTCTACTACTCTTGATGTAAGAGGGATCGATTTGACAAGGTTTGACAAGTCAACTATGTATTCCATGGCATGTGAAAATGCACATGTACGTATTTTTACAGGTTACGATTTACCGAAAATGAATGCGAGTGCATATTTCGCGCTTGTTGGGATTTTTAATCGATGGGATGATATATCGTATGCAACACCAGAAGGGGCGTATATGAGTTTCGGGTCGGTAGGACATGAAATTGCATTGGAGTCATCTCTAGACAAGCGCTTTACATTGGGGAATATCCTTTATCTCGATCTTGGGGCAGGTATGAATTCAGGAGTTGGTTTCGGAGGATACAGCTACATCAATACATGGAATACCGAGATAGTGGATTATGGATCTGACAGAGATGCAATGGATGTATTGACTGGTAACGATATTGTTGCAACAAGCTATACAGCAGATATAAATGAGTATGCAGAAAATAAAGTAAGCTTGCATTCGAGAGTTTTTGGTAAAGTAGGAGCAGGAATTATCTTTTTTGATAGAGTGGAGATTGGAGTGGCCGTAAGATATGGTGCTGGACTGAGATCGCACATTGGTGGTATTGCTTCAGCTACAGAATTAAGGTCATTTGAATTTAATTCAGCGTATAGATTTTAGAAAGAAAGTTTTGTTATAAATGTGCGTTAGATGCAAATCTATCGCGCATTTTTTTATTGCGAAAGTTAGAGAAATCGAGGTACTCTTGTTACCTTTACATTACTGAAAAACTTATTCAAAACAACACCATGACTCCTCTATGTTTTCCTGAAATAGAAATGTTTTTCTTTGGACGCGGTTACGCGATCCACCTACTACTATGATTATTAACTATAAATAAATTTAAGATGTTAAAACAAAATGTAAAACTTTACATGCTTTGCTTAGCGGCAATGATGACTTTTTCTATGACTTTGATCTCCTGTACTGAAAAGGAGCCAGATGCTTGCGAAGATATTAACTACGATGAATCAGAAGGAACTGTGACATTTAATGGTGATGAATTAAGACTTGTTGAGGGCTCTAGCTACAATAGTTTCCCAGGGCTTCAAACAGCTTTTTCAGTTAGTTTTATTTCAGATGACTGCGAAACTCAGTATGCTATAATACTCCAGTTATTAGGAACTGTAGAGACTTCTTATGATCTAGCTACTTTAGCAACAGGAACATCAAGTATTGTCTACACTGATCGAGATCCTGTCTCAGTGGATACCCAAGGACTTAAAAGCGGTACTCTAAATTTAGAAGATAAGGGAGATGGTGTATGGAACATCGATATAGATGCGATTGATCAATCAGATGCTGTAGTGAAATTCCAAGTTGAATATGACTTCGAATAAGAATTATTGAAAAACTAAAAACAAAAAAATGAAATATTTAAATATCTATATTCTAGTGCTTGTTATGTCTTTATTCGCATTTTCTTGTACAGAGAGTTTCGAGTGTGATAACTACGAAGTGTTAGAAGGAAGTGTATCTTTAAATGGCGAAAAAATGTATCCTGTGACTGGTACTTTACTTACCAATGTTGCGGTTTTGGGTTTGCGAAGTGTAGGATGGATAGTAAGAGCTGTAGAAGATGATTGCGAACTCAATAATATGTTGATAATAAATATTGGTATCAACGAAGATGACCCTATTACTGGCACCTATGATTTTGCAATGGGAGACGTAGGTGGTCAAATTTCGTATGACCTAGAGGTAGACGGAACAGGAGGTACTGTGCTTTCGTTCTCATCAGGGACAGTTGAGGTGACTGAGGGGAGTAACGGAGTGTTTGACTTAGATGTTGACGCTGAAACTACAGATGGAGAAGCAATTACCATGAGTGTTAGCTATAAATTCGAGTAATACCATTTAGTATCTTGAATGTCGCACTAGTTTCTGTAGATACAGGGAATGACGATTAGGAATGCATTACAGAATTGTCAACGTTTAGATCGATATAAATGAGGAGCCAAAACTTGATGTTTTGAATCTCTAACCAACACGGGAATTATTGGTTTGAGCAAGAAATTGGTATCTTATACCAATTCTGTTTTAAGGTTTCAATTTATATTCAAGAATTATTAAATCAAGTACAAGGCAGAAAACGCAAGGATAGCCTTAGTTATCATGAGTATTTCTAACGAAGTAATTGCTTTTATAAACTTGAAAATATGAGAAATTCTAAAACAGAATTGGTATTAATGCATATTTCAGGTTAAACCCGAAATATGCATTAAGATATCTATTACGAGCTTAAACTGCTTCGATAATGGGAACGTCCAGCTCTTTTGATGCTCACCGTGATGGTGACCACGCCTGCGCTTCAAAAGAACTGTTGAGCTCCCATTCTCTTTG
>CALBVQ010000088.1 GCA_937969485.1 uncultured Saprospiraceae bacterium
TGCATATTTCGGGTTAAACTACCTGAACCTTACAAGCTCGCACAAAAAAGAGATTGCATCCTTGATGGATACAATCTCTAAAACATCCTTTAACAAAACTATTTTATCTTAATTGCAACAAACTACTTAAGGTGCTTCGCAAAAAAGCCCATCATTGATTGATACAATTCTAATCTACTGTCTTCATGACCGAATCCATGCCCCTCATTATATTTTACCATATAAGGCACATCAACGCCTCTTGCTCTTAGCTTACTGACAATCTGGTCTGATTCATTGATATTTACCCGTGGATCATTTGCTCCTTGAACAACAAACAAGGGCTTTGTGATCTTATCAACATGTAAGGCTGGACTAACTTCTTCCATCAACTTCTTCTCTTCCTCATTCGTCTCGTCGTACCATTGCTCATAGAATTGTGCCATAAAAGGCTTCCAATAAGCTGGGAATGAATTTACAAATGTGAATAGGTTCGATACTCCCACATAATCAACACCACAGGTATACAAATCTGGTGTTTTTACAAGACTTCCTAGCGTCGCGAGACCACCATAACTCGCTCCATAGATTGCAACTCGATCGCCGTCTATAAAGTCCATACTTTTGGCGTAAGCCACACCATCTTCAAGGTCATTCAACATTTTTCTACCAATCTGCTTACTTCCAGCAAGATAATGCTTCTTCCCATAACCTCCTGAACCTCTATAATTCACCTGCAAAGTGGCATATCCACGACTTGCGAATAATTGAGTCTCGGGGTTAAAGCCCCAGTTATCACGAGGCCCATAAGGTCCACCATGTGGATTCACAATCAACGGCACCTTGTCTCCTGTTTTCGCGTTATTTGGTATAGTAAGATACCCATGAACTGTCAATCCATCTCTTGTTTTATATGAAATGGGGCGCATTTCTGCCATGTCCTCCTCTTTAAGTTGAGGCATTAAATTAATCACTTCTTTGAAGCTATCATTAGCTACGTTGTACACATAGTATTTACCATACAATCTATCTGATGTCACGTATAATAAGTACTGGGATTCATCCTCTGTCTTACTTGAAATAGAAAACTGCATATCACCAAACTTAGCCTGAAACTTAGCATTTAAGTTCTTAAAGTAGTCACTTACAGGAATAGTTACACGTTTTTCACCCGTGTAGGAATAGTAATCAACCTCGTAGTCTCTTTTTCTAGATCTTGAAATTCCACTTACATCATAGGTATCATTGCTATAAATCTTCTTAAGTGTTTTCATCGTTCCTAGATCGACAAGAAGAATTTCATCTGTATCAGACTCTAAGTTGCTAATTACATATGCATGATCAGGGTTAGATGAAGTATAATCAAACCCTTGGATATAAAAATTATCCTTCCACGTAGTTTCGATCAACTCTGAAAATTCCTCTGCGCCATTCTTCTTGTAGTACAACACATAATTAACTCCTCCCTTCTGCTTTGTGTAAGCACGAAGCTTTCCATCCTTATCGAAATCATAAGAAGAAATAGGGTTAGTGGGATCAGGGTTAGTATATAGTTTTTCTAGTTCTCCGTTAGTTACATTCAGCTTGTACGGCTCAAATACTTCTGCATTATCCTTATTCATTTGGATAATCATGAACTCTTTCTGATCAGGCAAACTATTGATAATTCCTGCACGCACATTCTCAAATGGAGTGAGGTCTTGCTGATTAGTCCCATCAAGATCTACAGCGTAGATATGATAATTCTCATTACCTCCTTGATCACTTACGTAAAGGAGTCTGTTATCATTAGCCCAGCCATATCCTCTTATCAGTTCTTCACCTTCTTTAATCACTTGAGTGATTTTATCAGTGGTAGTACTCTTAGCGTAGACGTGACTCTTTCCGTCTTCATCTCTTTCTCTGTAGGAAACGTATTGTCCATTTGGAGAGAATTGGAAATCAGATTTCGCTGGTTTCTTAAAATAGTCCGACACAGCGTAATCAAAGTCCCCAGTTTCAAGGTCAGCAAGTGCTTGAAGACTTTCAGCAGACGATGGTAAGGTAACATCTCCTGGTAATTCAGTTTCGGATTCGGTTGTTTGTGCGTTCATAAATTGTATGCTAAGGCAAGCAAAAATCAATAAGATTGTTCTACGTGTCATTTGATAGATTTTAGTTGAACATAAATGTAGATGTTCGGTTCGTCAGATAACAACTTATTTCGATAAACGTGACTGATTTATAGATATAATTCTAGTAAAGGGAATGTCTACCCTACTCATACATTAAAACGTAGGAGTCGAATTTCCCGTGTGCAGACCTAAAATAAAGGAGCCTGATCAGCATCATGGATCAGAAAGATTTTGCTTCTGTAACTAAAAAGACTATCATTGGTTATAAATCAACTGCAATTTAATATATAATGAATTTAAAGAAAATCAAGGCATTAACTCTAGAATTCTTACAGATTGGCTTAGCGATTTTTCTTGCGAGCATTGGCTTAAAAATGTTTTTACTACCCAATGGTTTTTTAGATGGCGGAGCTACAGGTATTGCGATTTTACTAAGCTCTGTGATTGATTTGAATATTTCTATTATCCTTCCAGTAGTTTCTATTCCCTTTTTCATTATTGGCTACTATACAATTGATAAGAGAATTTTGGTCAAGTCTGCAATTTCCATTATTTGTCTTTCTCTGATGATTCACTTTGAAAATTTTGAGCCGATCACTGACGACAAGTTAATTATTGCCACATTTGGAGGAATCTTTTTAGGAACTGGAATTGGCTTGGCAATAAGAAATGGCTCCGTTTTAGATGGAACGGAAATCCTAGGACTATTTCTGAATAATAAATTTGGATTTTCTATAGGAGCTATAATATTAGTGTTCAACCTTTTGCTGTTTATGGTTACTGCACTTGTTCTTTCTCCAGAAATTGCGATGTATTCCATTCTTACTTATATCGTTACTGCCAAGGCGATAGATTTTACAATCCAAGGCTTCGAAAATCATGTAGGATTAATGATTGTTTCTGATAAAAGCGCCGCACTGCAGAGTGATCTACTTGAAAAGGTGGGTCATGGTATCACAGTTTATCAAGGCGTAAAGGGGTTTGGCAAAAAGGGCGTTAGCGCAAGCAAAGAAATAATTCATGTAATCGCTAATCGTATAGATATCAAGCGGCTACATAAAATGATTGACAGGATTGACCCTGATGCCTTTGTGATAGAGTTTGACGTCAATAACATCAAGGGAGGAAAGATACGTAGATATTTATCGTCAGAATAATAACGAAGCTATTGAAACCAACACAACTCCAGTAATTACACCCGAATTATGCAGTAGGTTTTCGACATGAGAGCTTATACCAATTCTGTTTAGGATTTCGCATATTTTCAAGTTTATAAAAGCAAATACTTCGTTAGAAATACTCATGATAGCTAAGGCGATTCTTGCGTTTTCTGCCTAGTACTTGATTTAATAATTCCTGAAAATAAAGTGAAACCTTAAAACAGAATTGGTATTAAACCCAAATTATCAATTGGAAAATTTATTACGTCTTGAACTTCCTGCGAAATATAGCGCCTCGCTAATTTTCACTCAGTCATCATACCAATGCTATGCCTCATTCATGAAAACTCATATTTCATTGGTAGTCCAAGCCTCATTACAACCTACCAATTAATAAATTGGGTTGAAACGAAAATAGAATGGAA